>JBKJRG010000727.1:0-5939 GCA_046594805.1 Opitutaceae bacterium
CGAACTGCTCGGAAAAAAATGAAGCCTTGCCGCATTTTCCTGCTCGGCACTCTCCTCGCGTCCAGCCTGGCGGTCCTGGCCAGCGCCGCTCCGGCTCCGGCCAAGGCCAAGGCACCGAAGCCACCGGGGCCGCCGCCGTTGTCGCCCCGCTTCATCGTCGTGCGGGAACGCATCAACACGCTTTTCGAGCACCGGAACGAAGCCCCGCCGCCGCCGGACCCGCGCTCCAATCCGTTCCGGCCGCTCGGGCCGCTGGTGGCGGTCTCCACCATGCCCGGTTCGGGTCCCGCCGTGGCCGGCGATGACCTCGTGCTGCTCCAGCAGGCGATCACGACCTTGCGCGTCAGCGGCACGCTCGAAAAGGACGAGCGCTTTTATGTGATGGTGAACAACCGTCCGTATAAAAAAGACGACGTGATTCAAGCGCGGGCGGAAGGGGATATCGTTTATCTCAAAGTCCGCGAAATCACGCGGCAGACCGTCACCCTGGCGCTCAACGAGACGGAGCTGACCTTCAAGTTTTAATGGGGTCGGTGGTAGGGCTGCCGCTTGTCGGCGCGCCGTCGCGGAGTTCGCGCGCAAACGCCTTCGATATCCATCCGCCACCAGCGTGTCGCGAGTTGGCGGTCTTCCACTCCGCACCGCGCGACGGCATGGCGGCAAGCGCCAGCCCTACCAAGGCTACGGCGTCAGGTCAGCTTCCTCCGGTCGCGCGAGGGCCGAGGTTTGCCAGTTGAAGACGATGGTCAGGCTGCGAAAGACGAACGTCACGACGATCGCCACGAGCGCAGCGCGGGTCGGGGGCCACTCCAGACCCGCGCTCAGGCACACAAACACCACCGCGCCGCGCAGGCGATGGGTGATCCCGCGTGATCGCGGGGCGGGGCGTCAGTATTCGAAAAACAAATCCTGGAGTTTTCGCGCGTCGCGGGTCCGGCAAAGTCCGAGCATGAGCAGCACGCGCGCCTTCTGCGGGTTGAGCTCGTCGGACGCCAGCAGGCCCAGCCCATCGTCGTCCACCTCGATATTGCGTTCAACCACGCCGCCACCGGTGCGCGAACTGCGCACCACCGCCACGCCGGCGAGCGCCGCGGTGGCCGCCGCGGCGAGGCAGGGCGCGGCCAGATTCCCGTCGCCGACCCCGGCGATGACGAGTCCCTCCGCACCGCCGCGCACGGCGGCGTCGATCAACGAGCGGCTCATGCCGGCGTGCGCATAGATGATTTCCACCCGGGGCAGGGCCTTGCGCTTGAGCCGCCCGAACTCGCTCGCGCTCGTGTGGCGCCGCACGGGCGGGGCGTACAGGTGAAGCCGGCCCGCGTTCACCAGTCCGGCGAGACCGCGATGCGTGGCGCGAAAGGTGCCGACTTGCGTGGTGTTGGTCTTGGCCACCTCGCGCGCGAAATGAATCTCGTCGTTGGCCACCACGAGGACTCCCCGGCCACGGACGCCGGCGTGCGTGGCGACCGCGATGGCGTTATAAAGATTCATCGGGCCATCCGCGCTGATCGCGGTTGCCGGCCGCATGGCGCCGACGAGCACGACGGGTTTTTCCGTGTCGACCACGAGGTTCAGGAAAAAAGCCGTCTCCTCCATCGTGTCGGTGCCGTGCGTGATCACCACGCCGGTTATGCCCGGTGCATCGACCGCCGCCTGGACGCGGGCGGCCAGCTTGAGCCAGATCGCATCGTTCATGTCCTGGCTGCCAATCGCGGCCACCTGTTCGACCTCAATCTGCGCCAGCTCGGCGAGCTGCGGGACGGCGGCAATCAGCGCGTCCATCGAAAACGCCGCGGCCCGGTAGCCCCGTGCGCGACCGCGGGTTTGCGCCCCGGCGATGGTGCCGCCCGTGGCCAGCAGTCTGATCCGGGGAAGGGTGGGGGCGCGGGGCATGAGGCGTGGGACCGAAGCGGCGGGAGCAACTCAACCCACCCTGCACCGCACGTACACCCTGAAAGTGCGGGCCCGGCGGAGACCAAGGACCGTGATTTCCGGAACCCGGTGCTTTTCGCCGGCGCTAGCGCATCCGGCGCCTCGTGGATTGACCGCGCCCGGCATTCTCTTCTGCTCGGACGAATGTCGTTCACGCTCGTCGTCCTCGCCGCCGGAATGGGTTCACGCTACGGCGGACTCAAGCAGGTGGATCCGGTCGGCCCGTCCGGTGAAACGGTGCTCGATTACGCGGTCTTTGACGCGTTGCGCGCCGGTTTCACCCGGGTGGTGTTCGTCATCCGCCGCGATTTCGAGGCGCTGTTCCGGGAAAAGATTGGCGCGCGCTACGCCGGCCGCATCGCGGTCGATTATGTCTTCCAGGCGCTGGAGGCATTGCCCGCCGGGTTTGTTCCGCCCGCGGGCCGGGAGAAACCCTGGGGCACGGGGCACGCGATGTGGTGCGCCCGCGAGGCGGTGCGGGAGAATTTCGCGGTGATCAACGCCGATGATTTTTATGGCGCGGACTCCTTTGCCCAGCTGGCAAAATTCCTGTCGCGGGCGCAGGGCCGAGAGTTCGCGATGGTTGGCTTCCGGCTGACCAACACCCTTTCCGAGTACGGCACAGTTTCCCGCGGAGTCTCCACGGCCAGCGCAGAAGGAAACCTCCAATCGATTGTCGAAGTCACCAGCATCGCGCCGGCTGACGTGGGGTCCGGGAAGAAATACTCCGGTGACGAAATCGTGTCGATGAACTGCTGGGGCTTTACCCCCGCCTTGTTTTCCGGGCTGGATGCGCAGTTCCAGTCGTTCCTGGCCGCGCGCGGTGGCGAACTCAAATCGGAGTTCTACCTGCCTGCGGCCGTCTCGGCGCTTGTGGGGCAGGGCGAGGCGAGGGTGCGTGTGCTGCCGACGGGAGCCTCGTGGTTTGGCATAACCTATCGGGAGGACAAACCGCGGGTGGCTGAGGCAATTGCCGGGCTTGTGCAGGCGGGAACCTATCCTGCAAAACTTTTTTGAGCCATGAACTTTTCCCGCCCTGACGCCGACGTCTTCGTGCCGGATGGCAGCGACCCCGGGCGCGCGCTCGCCCGCACCACCCACCTGTGCGTGATTGCGCACCAGGACGACATCGAGATCAACGCCTACCCGGCGGTGGCCGAATGCTACGGCCGGACCGATCGTTTTTTCACGGGGGTGGTGATGACCAATGGCGCCGGTTCGGCGCGTACCGGGCGTTATGCCTCGGTTACTGATGCCGAGATGCAGTCCATCCGGCGGGAAGAGCAGCGGCGGGCAGCCACGATGGGCAAATACAATCTGCAACTGCAGCTCGCGCATCCGAGCAGCGAGGTGAAGCGGGCTGGCCACGCGGGCGTCAGCGCCGACCTGGCCACAATTTTTGGCGGCTGCGCGCCTGCGGTCGTTTATCTCCACCAGCCGGCGGACAAGCACGACACGCACGTCGCCTGTTTTCTCCGGGCCTTGGAGGCGATGCGCGCGCTCCCGCGCGAGCGCCGGCCGCGGCGCGTGCTGGGCGTCGAAGGCTGGCGCGATCTGGACTGGCTGGCAGACGCGGACAAAGTCGGGCTCGATGCGAGCGCCCAGCCGGAACTCGCCACCGCGCTCATCAAAATCTTCGATTCGCAAGTGGCCGGTGGCAAACGCTACGACGTGGCCGCCCTTGGTCGACGGGCGGCGAATGCCACCTTCCATACTTCGCATGCCACCGACCAGGCCACCGCGATCAGCTGGGCGATGGATCTTACACCGCTGGTGGAGGATGAAATGCTCTCGCCGCTGGACTTTGCGCTGAAGCATGTTGACCGTTTCCGATCCGACGTGGCGGCGCGGCTCACGCTGTTCGGCGCCTGATTCCCGTCGCAAAAAGAATCCGTCTCCCATGCCAAAGCTCATTCGCGCCCGAGACACCCGGAACAATCCCATCGTCGAGCCCGGCGGGGACATGACCACCACCTTGAGTTATTTCACGCTGCTGCGGCTGAACGCCGGGGAGGCGAAAACGGTGGACGTGCCGAGCTGCGAACTCCTGTGTGTTGTCCTGAGCGGCCGCGCCGACATCGCGGCGGGCGCGCAGGAGTTCAAGAACATCGGGCGGCGAGCGGACATCTGGTCCGGCCCGGCGGATTCGGTCTACTGCGGCACCTGCCCGCGCGTGACCGTGCGCGCCCAACGCGAAGGCACGGAAGTCGCAATTGCAGGCGGCTTCTGCGAGCAGCCCTTCGCCCCGTTCCGCATCGCGCCGGAGGAAGTCGAAATGGTGGAGGTCGGCTCGGCGGACACGCACTCGCGCCGGCGGATTTTCCACATTCTCGGCCAGAATCAGGCGGGTCGGGCGGGCCGGCTGCTCGTCAGCGAACTTTATGCCGACAATGGCTGCTGGTCGGGCTATCCGCCGCACAAGCATGACACGGAGCAGCCGCCCGACGAAACGGACTTCGAGGAAATCTATCATTATCGTTTCCGGCCTGAAACCGGTTTCGGCGCCCAGTTTTGCTACGACGGCAATGGCGGCGTGCCTACCGTGGAGATGACGCATCACGGCGACACGTTCCTGATCGATCGTGGCTATCACCCGACGGTGACTTCGCCCGGGCATGAGGAATATATTTTCACGATCCTGGTCGGACGAAAGCAGCGCTCGCTGGTGCAGAACTTCGAGCCGCGCCACCGGCACCTGATGGAAAAAATCCCGGGGATCCAGGCGATGCGGGACAAGTTCAAGTGACAATCCGCCGGCGCGGATTGTCATCCTGAGCGCAGCGAAGGATCCATGCGCCCGCTACGCTGCGCTTTCGCTCGGTAGCTTCGCTGCGCTCAGAATAAAAACCCATTTTGAAGCCACCCCTGCCCGAACCAGGTTGCGTGGGGATGAAAAACATGGAATTCCCTCGCGCATGGCCGAACGCAATCCCCTCTTCGATCTCACTGGCCGCACGGCGCTGATCACCGGTTCGGGTCAGGGTCTCGGACTCGCGCTGGCGCGCGGGCTGGCGCAAGCGGGGGCGGCCGTCGTGCTGAATGGCCGCACCGAGTCGAAGCTCGTCGCCGCGGCGGAGATCCTCCGCGCCGAGGGCGCGCAGGTGGCCATTGCGCCCTTCGACGTGACCGATGGCGCCGGCGCGATGGCGGCGGTCAAGCGCGTCGAAGCCGAGTTCGCCCCGATTAGTATCCTGGTCAACAACGCCGGCATCCACCAGCGCGCGCCGCTGGCGGAGATGACCGAGGCGCAATGGCGCGCAGTGATCGACACCAACCTGACGAGCGCTTTCCTCGTGGCCCGCGCCATCGTCCCGGGAATGATTCAACGGGGCGCGGGCAAGATCATCAACATCGCGTCGATCACCAGTGAGGTGTCGCGGCCGACCATCGGGAATTACGCGGCCGCGAAAGGCGGGCTGAAAATGCTGACCCGCGCGATGGCGGTGGAGTGGGCGAAGCACGGCATCCAGGCCAACGCGATCGCGCCGGGTTATTTCCTGACCGATCTCAACACCGCCCTGGTCGCGAACGTCGAGTTCAACACCTGGGTCTGCAAGCGCACGCCCGCCGGGCGGTGGGGCCGGCCCGACGAGCTGGCGGGCGCCGCGGTGTTCCTGGCTGCGCCCGCCTCCGACTTTGTCAACGGCCAGATGCTGGTCGTCGACGGCGGCCTGCTGGCGGCGCTCTAAATCTCACGTGGGCGAACCGCGCCCACGAACGGGTTGACCGCGCGGTGGAAGTTCCGGTTGCATTCAGGCATCGGGCCTCTGACGTTGCGCAGGCCATGAGCGACCCATGCAAGACGCCTTCACCGGACTCCCGACCTGCCTCCAAGGGACCCGCCTCCCCGGGGCCGAAGAACGCCGCCGTCTTCAACACGATCACGAGCGACGACTGGAAGCGCTCGCTCTCCTCGGCACGGCGGCAGAAAAATGCGGTCTCCGAGCAGATTCGGACCGCGATCTCGTCCTCCTCGCGGAAGACGAAGTAAGCCTGCTCGAGGCCAC
>JBKJRG010000730.1:0-3455 GCA_046594805.1 Opitutaceae bacterium
CTCCGGTACGACGGCGAGCAAAACGCTTTCAGGGTTTTCCTTCGGCAACGGGGTGACGGGCAGCGTGGCCTTGACCGTGACCAACTACAACGTCACCACCGGCACGCGCACGGTTTCGGTCGCCGCCACCGCCACCCTCGCCAACGGCACGACCATCCGGCGCTCGCTCACCGGCACGGCGGCGCGGGCCCCTCTCTTTGTCAACGCCCTCGCCGCGACCACCGGGAGCGTCAAGCTGACCGCCGCCGGCACGTCATCCGTGCTCGACAGCTACAATTCCTCGCTCGGCGCTTATTCGTCCCAGACGCCGACGTATGCGGCCATTCTCTCCGCCGGTTCCACTTTGACGGCGGCGGCGACGGTGCAGCTCACGAATGCGCAGGTCAAAGGCTACGTCGCCACATTGAGCACCGGCCCGTCGTACAGCACCAGCGCGACGCTCGTCGGGCCCACCACGCCGGGAACCACGAAAATCGACACGGCCCGCATCAGCACGAGCCCATATCAGCCGATATACGATATCAATGCCGTCTCGGGCGGGACGGTGCTGGGCAATCCCGCGCTCGACAGCACTACGGCGCTGGGAACAGCGGGGGCCACGTCAGCCGCGGTCTATACTTCGACCGGCATCGACATGCGCGGCTCGACGAGGCTTCGCATCGACGGTCCCGTGCGCCTGGTCGTCACCGGCGCGTTCTATGTCGGCTTTTACGGCGGCACGCCGCAGGTGGAAATCACCCCGGAGGGCACCCTCGAAGTTTTCTCCACGGGCGATGTCGCGATCTATGGCAACGGGATGAAGAACCGCACCAGGGCGCCGGAGCGCATGGTTATTTACAGTACCAACGCGCTCACTGTCCCGGACATGAACACGAACGAGAATTTCCATGGCGTTATTTACATGCCAAACGGCGATTTCAAGGTGTGGAGCAACAATGATATTCTCGGCGCCATCGTGGCGCGCAACATCACCTTCAGTGGCACGGCCCCGGTGGTGCACTACGATCTCAACTTGCGCAGCACGGTGTTCTCTGGCGTTGATACGCCGTATGCGATTTCCAACTGGCGGGAGACGACGACTGAACCTTAGGCGGACCGGCGCCGGCGTGGCGCGCGCATCGCGCGGGCGCGCGGCGCACCGGTTGGCGACGTAATCGAGCCCGCTGATCCATGGCTGCGTTATCGATGTTAACCCGGGCGAGGCGCAGTGGCGTCCTGTGCAACCTCACGGACCACGCGATGCAGCTCGCGCGCCTCACGCACATCGACGCCCGGCCGGTCATGGTCGATTCCTTCGCCGAGATTCCGGCGGCCGACGACGAGGCCATGACGCAGTGGCTGAACGGCGCGTTTATCGAGCCCCGCGGCCAGGGCTATCTCCCGGCCTATTGCGGATTTCATCCCCTCGAACGCACCATCCTGCGCGAAAGCATCAACACGCGGCGGATGATCGAGCCGAATTACCTGGAGAACCTGGTGATGGAACATGCCAAGCTGACCGGGTTGCGCGACTGGCAGGTGTGCGCCGTGCATCCGGTCGAGGGCGAACTTTTCACCGCGGCCACGCCCTCGCGTCCCGGTCTCCTGCTGGGCTGGCCGATTGCGGCCGCGCGCGAAATGCAGAACCGGGTGCGCAAGCACGGCATCCGGCCGCGCCGCCTCGAAGTGGGCAGCGTGCCGCTGCTCGGCGCGCTCACCCGCTACGTCAAGGAAAACGCCTATCCCCACGCGGTCGTCGTGTGCGAAATCGGCCGCACGGAAACCCGCATTTATTTTCTCGCGAAGGACGGGGTGCACACGCCGTCCACGCTGCCCCATGGGCTCCTGTCGATCGAGGAGGCCGCGATGAAGGAGCTCGCCGCGCCGGACATTGGCGCCGCCCGCGCCCAGCTGGCCGCACCGACGGAAGAACTGCGCGCCCACAGCCGCCGGCTGGTCCGGATGCTGACGCGGCACTTGAAGCCGGCGGTGGATTATTTCGAAATGCAGACCGGCCAGCCGATCGGCGCGCTCTTTTGCGCGCACCTCCCGGAAGGATTGGGCTGGCTGGAGCAGGCGCTCAGCGCTGCCATCGATCTCGAATTCCTCGTGCCGGATCTCGCGGCGTGGCTGCCGCAGGTGGGCGTCGAGCTGGCGCCCGGCACGCCGCTGCCCTCCCGCTCCTGGTTCCAGGCACTGAGCCTCGTGGGCGAACTGGCGCCCCGTCCCACCCATGAAGCGAAACCGTGATCTGCTCTCGCTGACGCCGCACTGGCACGTCGACTGCCGGATCGAGGCGGAGTTGCCCGACGACAGCGTCGTTGGCACGCGCTTCCTGGCCAACGTGCTTTTCAGTGGGCTGGCGCTGGGCATGGTGCTCTTCACGGGCTGGACGGCTTATTTGTGCCTGAGCGTGCGCCACCAGACGCGTGACTGGGAGCAACGCATCAATGACAACCGGGCGGAAGTGCGCGACATCCAGCGCATGCAGCGCGAGTACGCCGCCGAAACGATCAAGATTGACCAGGCTTATGCCCTGGTGCGGCCGCGTTTTTTCGTCTCGGGTTTTCTCGCCAATCTCGGTCGCAACCGGCCGGACCAGATCACGATCGACACCGTGGAGTGGAACGAGGCGGGCGTGGTGGTCCGCGGCAACCTTCGCGAAACCTCGGCGCGGGCCATGCCGCTGCTGGGCGGCTACGTCGACCAGCTGCGGAAGGACGAAAAGATTGCCGCGCTGTTTCGGGAAATCAACCTCACCGACCTGGAACGCGGCGTGGGCGGCGACTCGCTCCGTTTCGAAATCCAGTTCAAGCTGAAGCCCGCTAAAACGTGAACGCGCACTCTCGTTTTTTCCAGTTGGTGCGACGTTACCCCTATTGCGCGTTTTGCGGGATCCTATCGATCGCGCTGGGCGGGACGGCGTGGTATTTCTGGGGCCAGATCGACGTGCTGGAGGTGGCCCGCCAGGAAAAATCGAAGGAGGGCGAGGTGATGCTCTCGCTCCTGGTGAGCGGCTCGACCCAGCGCCAGGAACTGGCCAGCGCGCGCGAGGCGGCGCGGCGGATCGAGGACAACCTCCTGATCGACGTCAACCTGACCGACAATCTTTGGTATTTCTACAAGCTCGAGGAGCAAACCAAGGTCCGACTGCCGGAGCTGCATCAGCTCAGTTCCCCGCAGGACACTTCCACGCTGTATAAGCGGATCCCTTTCACGGTGCGGGTGGTCGGCACCTACGACCAGGTGGCCGCGTTCCTCCTCGCGCTCGAAACGGGGCCGCGGCTGGTCAGTATCACCAATTTCTCATTCGCCCGGCGCGACCCCGGCGGCAACAGCCTTGCGCTGGACCTTTCGATCGAACTGCTCGGAAAAAAATGAAGCCTTGCCGCATTTTCCTGCTCGGCACTCTCCTCGCGTCCAGCCTGGCGGTCCTGGCCAGCGCCGCTCCGGCTCCGGCCAAGGCCAAGGCACCG
>JBKJRG010000575.1:0-3547 GCA_046594805.1 Opitutaceae bacterium
CTCGCGCTCAGGTGGAGGCATCGGCCGCGCATCGAGTCCCACCAAATCGCGATAAACCAAAACGCGCCGGCCGTCTTCGCCGAGCCCGGTGCCGGGCTCGTGCGCGCGGCTCATCGGCGACATCGCCATCATGCTGTTGCCCGGCCCGAATTCGTTTTTCATCGCGCCCATCCCGCCGTGGCCGCCGCTCATGCCCGCCATGCCTCCGTGACCGCCCGGCGCGCCGGAAGACGACGGAGCCGAAGCAGCGCTTGCCGACGGTGCGGCACCGTGGCTGGCATGTCCTCCCGCAGTCGGAGCGGGAGGCGAGGCCGGCGGCGCGGTATTCGAGCCATGCGCACTGTGATTCATGCCGGGCATCGCTCCGGCCATCGGAGCCGGTTTGGGAGTGCCCATCATCGCCGAATGATCAGCGGCGCTCATGCCGCTCATCCCGCCCATTTGCTTTCCGCCCGTGTCCCTTTTACCCATCGCGGAGTCGCCCATCGCCATGTCGCCCATGCCCATGTCGGCCATGGTGCGCAGCGGGCGCTTTCTCGGCGCGGGGATTTCCGGCATCATGCCTTCGCGCGGCGCGAGCGTGCCGAGCGCGAAACCGCTCCGGTCGGTCGACTCGGCGAAGAGTGCGTAAGCGCGGTCCTCCTTCGGCTTGACCAGGATGTCGTAGGTTTCAGCCGCGCCCATCCGGAATTCCTCGACCTCGACCGGCTTCACGTGCTGACCATCCGCCTGCACCACTGTCATTTTCAGTCCGGGGATGCGCACATCGAAATGCGTGGTCGCCGCTGAATTGATGATCCGCAACCGCACGCGCTCGCCGGGACGAAAGATTCCCGTCCACGGCGTCGCCACCGGCCGGCCGTTGAGCAAGAAGTTGAAATAAGTTCCGGTGAGGTCGGCGATGTCGGTGGGGTCCATCCGCATTTTTCCCCACATCTTCCGCTCCGCCCAGGTCTGCTTGAAGCCTTTCTTCGAAACGTCGCCGAAGAAGTCGCCCAGCGTGCGCTGCTGCATGTTGCTGAAATTGCTCTGCTTTTTCAGCTTCGCGAGCAGCCGCATGGGATCGGAAAACGTCCAATCCGAAAGCACCATGACATATTCGCGAGCATAGGTGAACGGCTCGGGTTCCGCGGGATCGACGATGAACGGGCCGTAGAGCCCGAGTTGCTCCTGCATCCCGGAGTGACTGTGATACCAATACGTGCCGTATTGCTTCAGCGGAAACCGATAGATGAACGTCTCGCCCGGATCGATGCCCTTGAACGTCACGCCTGGCACGCCGTCCATGTCGTTCGGCAGGAGGATGCCGTGCCAGTGGATCGACGTGCGTTCCTTGAGCCGATTCGTGACGCGCAGTTCGACATCCTGGCCTTGCCGGAAGCGCAACAACGGCGCCGGCAGCGATCCGTTCACGGTGACCGCCTGGCCGACGCGATCGCCGATGCGAAAATCCATTTTATCGATCACCAGATCGGCGGCCGACGCACTCGCCGCGGGCGCACCAGCAGGCGTGACGGACGTGGCCTGCGGGGAGTGGCCAGCGTGCGGTGTCTGCGCATAGGCCGGGGCAAACCGGGATAACCCTGCGCACAACCCGGCCGCGGCAGCAGCGCGCAAAAATTCGCGGCGCGAAGCGTTCGAGCGAGGGACGGCAACCCGGGGCAGGTCGGAGCGAGTCATGGAATTCAAGAGAGAGGTAGGCGGCACCCGGACACTGAACTCGTTGCCCGCAAAACCATGTCGCCCTCACCCCGGACAGCATCTATCCAGCCCAGTTCATTACACTTGGACTAATCGCCGCTTCCCGATGTTTAGGTTTTTCCCCATCATAGAAACACGCCAGGCACTTTTCTCGACTGCATGCGCCACAGAGCACCTGCAGGCGCCATCGCAAGGCATACCGCGCACGGTGCAGCGCCACGTCCAACGTGCCGACTTTGATCTTAAGGTCGCGGCTCACCGCACTCTTCGGTTCGCCATTCAAGTCGATCCGCCGAATCAACTCCGCATAACGCGGCTTCAATCCCGGCAGTAACCCAAGGAAGCACGCGCAGACCGCTTTCTCCCAGTCTTTCGGCGGCGCGGCGATGTCTGCCCCGGCCGCGCGCATGTTCCTCCAAAGGCGGTCGATCCGACGCTGGTGGGAGGATTTCTGGCGGTAATGGTCTGCGATGGCGTTACGGAGAATGCGATAAAACCACGGCACAGCTTTCTCGCCGCGGTGCAGTTGCGCGCCATGTTGCAGCGCCTTGAGCAGACTCTGCTGCAGCAGATCTTCCGCCTCTGCTTCACTCCCGGTGCGCGCGGTCAGGAAACGTTGAAAGCGTGCGCGCTCGGACACGATGGCGTCGATTAGGTTGCGAGAAGGAAGCGATTTTTTATTGGCGCGAGCGGAGTCCACTCATCTTGAACGCCGAAGCCGCGCCAATCCCTCATAGTATAAATGCCCGGTGCATAGCAGATATCGGAAGGGACCAAGTGTAAGGAACTCGCGGCTACAGGATAAACCGGAACAAATTGTCGTCCTCTGTGGCGGCCAGGGCGCAATGGCTTATTTCGGAAGGCAATCCTGAAGATCTGAATAGAAACGATGGCGCTAACACCGAGCGGCAATCCGCGGCGCAAGTCGCGGCCAGAAATCACAGTTTGGTGGAGACTGAACGAACCGCTGGGACGAATTAGGTCAGCCCGCGATGAACTCTGATGGGGCGCGACGGAGGTCAATTCCCGAAACGGGATACACCGATTACGAACCAAACGCAGCAAATCACGCCCGCGCCGAGGGCGACGAATCCAAACATCCGCTTCGTGCCGGTCTGCAGCCAAATCCAAATCCCGGACGCCACCATCACGAGAAGCCCCGCGGCCACCGCGTCCATCGAAAGCGCCCACAGCGTCGTCACGAGCCAGTCGCGATCGTTTTTTGGGTCGTTCATCCGGACTCCCGTGAACAGATGCAACGCCCGGGCGATGCCCAGTGTGTTCTGCTTCGTGCGCTCCACGGTCGCAGTGGCACTATTCAGATCCACGCGGACCTCCGTCTGAATTCCCGGCCGCGCGACGCGAAAGTCGAAACGGCCCGCGTTGCCCGTGGTGCCGAGCCACTGGATTTCACCTTCGAGCTGGAGTTGCCGCATCAGATCGCGCGCCTCGTTGAGCGGAGTCCCCGTTTTCGACAGCGTGACCTGGTGCTCCGACTTCGAGGTTGTGCGACTGCGCTGGAAATCGGCCATGCCCCACATCCCGTGGTTCAGGAGCAGACCGGTAATCGCGAACAGCCAGATGAAGAATAGAAAGTAAAGGCCGAGGTAATAGTGCGCGCGAACACTCCATTGCGCGGCCAGGCGGCCCGGAGCGGACATCGTCGTTTCAGGCGATGAGGGCATAAATCAAGCCACCGCACGACAAAGCACCCGCCGCCAGCAGGCTGAGTCCGACCCGCCGCTCCGCCTTCAAGACGACCCAGAGGTAGATGCCACTGACGGAAACAAACAGCAGGAGGTAAACCGTGGCGTCGGCGAGCCATCGCCACAGTTGCACGTGCAAC
>JBKJRG010000294.1:0-11892 GCA_046594805.1 Opitutaceae bacterium
TTCAATTCGTCGTCGGCCAAGATCGCGGAGAATGACAACTGGGGCGGCACGACGGCGCTCTCCAGCACCGGTTCGGCGGTTGGCGCCTTCGTCGTGGGAAATTCCGCGAGCCGTGACGCCATGCTGGTCCTCACGCTCGCCCCCGGCGACTACACCGCCACGGTGAGCGGCGTGGGGGGCGTGGGCGGAAATGTCATCGTCGAGGTCTACGAGGTCCCGTAGCCGTGGGGGCGCTTGGGAACCGAGCGCAGCCGGGGCGAGGGCGCCCCAGCCCCAGCTACTCCCAAAGTCGAATCATCACTTTGGTTTGGCTCAGGGTGGGGATGGGGCGCCCTCGCGCCGTCTGTATTCGGAGCTTCGCACGGAGGGGCGCTTTCCCAAGCGCCCAAATGGATTCCGAAAAGGTGTCGAAGGGTAATCGTTCTGAGTTTCGGCGGTTGGGAAACCGCCGCTCCTCGGGAATGCGCCGTTTGGCCCTTCGCGCCCGTGGCGGCCATGGCGTGAGGCTCCTGGGAGCTCGGGTTTGGAGTTCTTCGAACACAAAACTCCAAACCCCAAACTCAAAACCGCGCGCTACGCGCGCCGGGCAGGGCGCTTGACTACCCCCCCCTCAACCTAGTTACTTCGGCGCCACGTTCGACCCCCTTCGGGCGTGGCATTTTGTTTTTATCCCTCTCGCTCCAGCGGGTCGGGCCGGAAGCAGAATCCATCAACTCCTAGCTTTCTTATGAAACAAATCCTCACCCTTCGTAGTGCCCTGGCACTGCTCCTTTGTGCAATGGCGGCGGCCAGCGCTCACGGACAAGAGTTCGTGGCTATGCTCAAGCAAGCTCGTTTCATTCAAACGGGCCCGACCACCGTGGACCCTGACGGTGCAAATGCTTTCCGTTTCATTGCAGAAATCGACGGCACGGCCACTAATCCCGCCCCGCCCGTCAACTTCACCCTCCCCAACAATGGCGGCGTGCGCAACCTGACCTTTAGCTCCAACAATGGCTGGCAGTTCGAGCAGTCGTTCGCCACGCAGGCGGCGCTCACCGCCGCGTTCCCGAACGGCACGTATCAGTATACCTTCGGCGGACGCACCGTGTCCGTTCCGTTCACCGGAGATTTGTTTCCGGCTGCACCGGTGGCGACGCTTTCCGCCGGCACGTTTGTCAATGGTTCGCTGGTCGTGGATCGAACGGTGCCGCTCACCATCACCATCGCGTTTACGCAGAATTATCTGGCCGGCTTCTCGCATCTGGGGATCGACGTCAGTGGCTCTGGCTCCGGGAGTAATTTGAATATCGGCGACAGTAATGAGAAAGATGCCGTTCGTTTCACGCGGACGCCGCTTTCTTTCACTGTCCCGGCCAACACCTTTTTGGCGGGCAACACGTATACGATCAACCTGTCCGCCGATCGCGCAACGACCTTGGATTCCACGTCGGCCCCGGGGTTTTTCGTCGTGGCCGCGTACTCGGCTCAGACCAAAATCAACGTCGTCGTCAGCGGCACCGCGGCGGCCCCCAACTTCATCCAGCAGCCCGCTTCGCAAACGGTGACGGCCGGCTCGACCGTGGTGTTCAGTGCCGTGGCCAACGGTGCCACGAGTTTTCAATGGCGGCGCAATAACGTCGCCATCCCCGGCGCCACTGGCCCCCTGCTGGTCCTTTCCGGCGGGAGCGTGGTCGCGGGTAACTACAGCGTCGTGGCCTTCAACTCGATCGGCCCGACCACCAGCCAGACCGCCAATCTTTTTGTTTCGAACACGACCGACGTCGGCCGACTCATCAACCTTTCCATCCTGACCTCCGTCCGCACCGCCGGCGATAATTTCACCCTCGGCTATGTCGTGGGCGGCGCCGGCACGACCGGCTCCAAGCCCTTGGTCATCCGCGCGGCCGGTCCGTCCCTCGGGGCCCTCGGCGTGGGCGGCACCCTCGCCGATCCCCGTATGGAGTTGTTCGCGGGCTCGACCAGCACGCTGGTCAACGACAACTGGGGCGGTGTCGCTGCGACCGCGACTGCGATGGCCAACGTCGGCGCGTTTCCTTTTCTCAACGCGACTTCCCTCGATGCGGCCGTTACGGCCAACATCACGACGCGGGATAACTCCGTAAGAGTTACCGGCACGGGCACCGGCACGGGCACGGTTATCGCCGAGGTTTACGACGCCACGCCGGCCGGGACTTTCACCGCCGCGACCCCGCGGTTGTTGAATGTGTCGGTCCTGAAAAACATCGAGACGGGTGGATCCATGACCGCGGGTTTCGTGCTGCGGGGCTCCACCGGCCGCACGGTCCTGATTCGCGCCATTGGCCCCGGGCTCACCGCCGCCTTCGGCATTCCGGGCACGATGGCCGATCCCACCATCACGCTCTTCGCCGGCTCCAACCAGATTGGCTTCAATGACAATTGGGGTGGCAGCCAATCCATCTCGTCCACGGGCCTCGGGGTCGGAGCATTTGCCATTACCGACGTGAACAGCCGCGACGCCATGATTCTCCGCACGCTCAGCGGCGGCGATTATTCGGTGCAGGTCAGCGGTGTCGGCGGCGGCGGCGGCCAGGTGATCGTCGAGGTGTACGAGGTGCCGTAGGCCGCTTTCAGCTCGCGCTAGTTTAATGGAGCCGGGGCGCCCTCGCCCCGGTTCGATGTAGCGCCGGCTTCCAGCCGGCCATCCTCACTTACCAAATACGGACGGGGCGAGGGCGCCCCACCCGTATTTCCGTTTTGCCGATTGGTAGTCACGAGCGTGAGCGAGTGGGAATGCGTCCCGTTCCACTCGCTCACGCTCGTGGCTACTGCCTTACGCCGCCCGCCCCCTTTCAATGAAAACAAACTGTCATGATACGGGAAAACCGGCGCGGACGCCGCGCGGTCTCCTTGCGGTTGTGGCCTTCGCCTGCTTGCTGCTCACCGCCGCACCGGCGCGAAGCCAGACTTTGACGGCAAATCCGCCGCCGAATTATCTGCTGGGGCCTGACGGGCTCACGCTTCAAATCACGGCGCGCCTCACCAATGGCCGGGCGACGACCACGAACGCGCTTCGCCTCGAGCTCTGGGCGTTCGCCTTGCCCTTTAACCTGAACCCGCCCGCCCAGGGCGGATACCGACTCGGGACCATCAACCTCACTGCGCTGGCCCCTGGCGCCGCGGTCAACGTGAACCAGGCGACCGTGTACGTTCCGCCCGCGGCCGGCGTGTGGACAATTTCGCTCCTCGCCCTGGAGGACACCGGCGGCGCCTTTGTCGTCCGCGATTTCTTTAATTTTCCCGCCCCGCTGCCCGTGGCCGGGATCATGGCGACCTATCCTTCGGTGCGTTTGCCCGGTTTGACTAATAATACACCAGTGAGGATTGAAAACCTGCTGCTTGATGCCAGCCGCCTTTATTGGGTCGTCGTCGAGAGCTCCAATATTGGCAGCGTGGGGCTGACCCCGGGTAGCGCACCCGCCACGCTGACGACGTTCGCCGGCGGCATGTTTAATCCACTGCAGATGGTGCAGGACAATCTTAACCTCTACGTACTTCGCGCGACGGATGCCAGCTACGCCGAGGTATTCCGGGTGGTGAAGGCGTCCGGGACCCAAGTGACGCTCGCCGTACCGGGGGGCGGGAATGGAATCAATAATGCTGCCTTGGGCATCTCACATGCCGGGAACACGCTCCATTTGGCGGCTTTCAGAAACGCGGTGCCTGCCACCGGATTCGTCGGCACCTTTAAAGCCACGTTGCCCACCCAAGGCGGACCGCTGGTGGTATTGGGCCCCGTCACCGGTGTGAACACCACGAGGCAGCTGGACAACATGTCGCCGACTTCATTTGCCGCCGATCTCACCAGTATGTACTGGATCGATACTTGGGATGATACGATCCGCCAGGTCCCGCTGTTCGGCTCGGCGAACGGTACCGCCATCCTCAGCCTTGGCCCGGGCGCGGCAAACTTTCTCTCCGCGCCGACACAGGGACCCGCCGGCGGCTCGCTGTTTTGGCTGGAGACGATCAACAATCAGCGCGTGCTTCGTCGCCGCGTCGGAGGCAGCGGGGGCGTCGTCATCAACGTCTTCGCCGGCGTCGGCAGCACCAACTACGCGCTCGACGGCGACCGGGTCTACCTGGTGCCCACCGCCACCCAGCAAATGTCGTGGGTGCCGATCGGCGGAGGTCCGGCCACGCCGATGCTCACAACTCTGGATACGGGCGGGGCGGGCGAGATCGTCACCGACGGCAATGCCATTTACTGGGCGTCATTGTCGTTCAATCCGCAGACTCCATTACAGATGCAGCTCAAGCGGCTTCCGCTTCCGGCTACCGGCGCCCCCGTCCTGGTCCAGGCGCCGGTGTCGGTGCAGGTCGCGCCCATCAACGCAGGGAACGTCACCTTCACTGCGCTGGCCGCGAGCGGCGGTTTGAGCTACGTCTGGCTGCGCAACGGCGAGGTGCTCGTGCCTGCCACCACCACTGCCGGCGCGAGCCCCTCCACGGGTGCAACCCCGCCACGCGCCTCGGGCGTCGTCGCGAGTTCGGCCAACACCGCCACGCTCACCCTCACCAATGTCACCGCCGCCGACGTCGGATTCTATTCCTGTCGGATCACCAACAGTCTCGGCACGATTGAAACCAACGCGGCCTTTCTTTCCCTCGATACCGGCGGCACCAGCCGGCTGATCAATGTTTCCACCCGCGGGCAGGTGCCGGCGGGGGCCGCGCTCACCCCCGGTTTCGTCATGCGTGGCCCCGGCAGCAAACAACTGCTCATTCGCGCCATCGGCCCGACCTTGTCCACCTTTGGTCTGGTGGGACTGGCCGACACCCGGATGGATGTGGTGAACCAGCAAACCGGCGCCACCGTGACCACCAACGATGATTGGGGCGGGGGCACCACGCTCTCGAATTCGTTCAGCACCCTCGGGGCCTTTCCTCTCGCAGACACTTCGAAGGATTCTGCCGCGCTGGCCGGCCTCCCCGTGAATTCCGGCGGATATTCCGTCCGGATTACCTCACCCGGCGCCGCCGGCGTCGCTCTCGCGGAGGTGTACGATGCGGACCCCCTCACTTCCCCCGCGAAACTGATTAATGTTTCAACCCTGGGATTTGCCGGCACCGGGGCCGATGCCCTCGCGTCCGGTTTTGTCATCGGCGGCACCGTGCCGAAAACCGTCCTGATTCGCGTCGTCGGCCCGGGACTCGCGGCCTTCGGCGTCGGCGGCACGATGGCGGATCCGCAGCTGACGGTTGTCCCGCTCGGGCTCAATGTCACCGTCGCGCGCAACGACGATTGGGGCGGGACGGCGGAGCTCAAAGCCGCGTTCGCGACCGCGGGTGCATTCGCCCTCCCGGACGCCAGCAAGGACGCCGCCGTGGTGGTGCGGCTGCCGCCGGGCGGATTCACCGTGGTCGTCGCCGGCGCCGGCACGACCACCGGCACGACCCTGGTCGAGGTCTACGATCTGGATCCATAGGCGCAGGCCGCGCCGCTTGTAGGCCAGGTCGCGCGCGCAGCTTCGCGCTTTCGCGTGAGCCCGCCATCCAAACTCCAAGCGGGTCACAGAGTTCACAGAGGGGACACGGAGGTCACGGAGCCAATCCCCAAGCCTTGGTTTGAGCCCAAGCCCCGATGCCGGCGTCTCGCGTTCTTCCCCCGGTCTCCCAATCTCGCGTTTTCCTGTCTACTCCGTGACCTCTGTGGGCCGCGCTCCGTGTCCTCTGTGACAAGATCGAGGATTGGGATTCTCCCCTTTTTGCTGTTTCTTCTTTCTGCCGTTTTCCGCCGCTCCTGGCTTCCTGGCTTCTGAATTCCTCTGCCATTGTTTCGCGTCCTTCGCGCCTTCGCGTGAGCCCCCCAGGATCGTCACAATGCAGGCGAGACGCCTGCGCTACTCCAAACTCCAAACCCTAAACCCCAAACTCCGCGCGCCCCGCGCGCCCCGCGCGCTACCCGCCCATCTTGAAACTCGCGCTGACCTGGAACACCGCACTCACAATCGCGAACGCGATGAACCCGACGAAAATGAACACCATCATGAGCACGCCGCTGGCGATGACTTTCGTGAACATGCTCAGTTGCCGCCCAATCAGTTTCTGATAGGCCGCCGCGATTTGCTTCAGGCTCGGCACGACGTTGCCGGTGTTCTCGCCCACCGCCAGCCGGTCGAGGACGAGGTCCGGGAAAATGCCCGTCCGACCCAGCGCCACCGAGAGCGCTTCGCCCTCCAGCACGCGCCCGGTGGCGGTGTTCACCGCGGTCCGGTGCGTGCGGTTGTCGATTTGCTTCTCGGTCATACGCAGCGCCTCCGCCGCGGTAATCCCGTTTTCCAATAGCACCGACAGCGTCTGGCTGAAAGCCAGCACCGATCGCGCGACTGCGAACGGCCCAAGCAGCGGCACATGCAGCATCCAGGCGTCCGTCGTCACGCGGCCCGCCTCCGAGACGCGCCAGCGCCAGAATGAAACCAGCGCAAAAACCAGCGCGATCGCGACGAACAGCCCGTACGCCAGCGCGAAGTCCGACAGCCCGATCAGGATCCGGGTCGCGAGCGGCATCTTGCCGCCGAGCGAGGTGAGCAGTCCCTGCAGCCGCGGCAGCAGGAAGAAAAGGAAGAACAGGATCACGCCGCAGGCCACCACCACCATGAACAGCGGGTAGGCGAGGGCGGTCAGCAGCTGGCGCCGCAGCTCGCGCTGGTCCGTGAGGTGGGAGATCAACCGCGCCAGCGTTTCATTCAACGAACCCGTCGCCTCGCCCGCCTGGATCAGGTTGGTGATCGACGATTCGAACACCTCGGGAAACGCCGCCATCGCCCGCGAGAGCGGCGCACCTTCGCTGATCTTTTCCCAGATGCCGGCGCACAAAGTCCGCAAGCGCGGCTCCTTGATTCGAACCGAAAGCAGCCGCACCGCTTCGCCGGCGGACAGCCCGCTCGTGGCCAAATCATGGAGCGCCTCGAGAAAAGGCAGACACTCCGCACGCGTGGGCGCCTGAGCCGCCACGCGGCGGACCGCCCGCGGCGCGTCGACCGCCGTCGTGGCACCGCCCTTGGCCGCACCGCCCCGCGCCGCCTTGGGCGCCGCGCTTGCCGTCTCGTTGACCGACGACACCTGCATGCCCCGCGCCGCCAGCACCCGCAGTGCCTCCTTCCGACTTGGCGCCTCCAAGTCGGCCGTCACCAATTTCCCCGCGCGATCGCTCCCCGTATAAGCAAAACGAGCCATGTTAGACAGCAGAGCAGTCCCGCCCCGCCCGGGAACCGGCTTTTTCGACGCGCTTTATGGGACTATATTGAGTGGGCATTTGGTCTCTCGTCTTTTGTCTCCCGTTTCCCGTTTCCGGTTTCCGGTTTCCGGTCTCGGATTTCCGACATCACTTCTCCGTCACCGTGATCACACGCAACACCTCGTCGAACGTCGTGTGCCCCTGCTTCACCTTTTCCCAGCCGCTCTGGCCAAGGGTGCGCATCCCGTGCTTCCGGGCGCAGTCCGAAAGCGTCCGCGTGCTCTCGCGCTTCAACACGAGTTCGTGCATCTCGTCGTTCAGCCGGAAGATTTCGAAAATGCCGATCCGGCCGCGGTAGCCCGTGCCCCGGCAGCGATCGCAGCCAACCGGGGACTTCAATTGCTCGACCCCTTCGGCCTCCTTCGGATCGCAGCCGAGGATCGCCAGGTTCTCCAGCAGCTTCACCCGCGCAATCGGCCCGGGCCGCGCGCACTCCGTGCACAGCCGCCGCACCAGCCGTTGCGCAATCACCAGCTCGATCGCGGACGCCACCAGGAAGGGCTCGATGCCCATGTCGACCAGGCGTGTGATCGCGCCCGGCGCATCGTTGGTGTGCAGCGTGGAGAAAACCAAATGACCCGTCAGCGAGGCGCGAATCGCGATCTCGGCCGTGTCCTTGTCGCGGATTTCGCCGACCATGATCACATCGGGATCCTGGCGCAGCACGTGCCGCAGCGCATCGGCAAAGGTCAGCCCGATTTCCGGGCGGACCTGCATCTGGTTCACGCCCGGGACTTCGTACTCGATCGGATCCTCAATCGTGATGATGCGCAGATCGGTCGAGTTGATCTTCCGCAGGAAGGCGTTCAGCGAGGTGCTCTTGCCGGAGCCGGTGGGGCCGGTGACGAGCACGATGCCGTGCGGATAATCGAGGATGTGCGTGATCTGCGCCTGCTCTTCCGCACTCATGCCGAGCCGGTCCATCGTGTAGGCTTCCTTCTTCTGGTTCAGCAGCCGCAGCGAAATCGACTCGGCGTAAATCGTGGGCACCGTCGACACGCGGATATCCAGCACGATGCCGTTCGCCTTGAAATTTATCCGGCCGTCCTGCGGGAGGCGCTTCTCGGAAATATTCATCCGCGCCATGATCTTCAGGCGGGAGATGATCGCGTCCTGGAAACGCAGCAGGTTCTCCGGCACCGGCACCGGCACGAGCAGCCCGTCCACCCGGTAACGGATCCGCAACTGGCCTTCCTGCGGCTCGAAATGGATGTCCGTCGCCTGGTCCTCGATCGCCTGCGAAATCACGTCGGTGACAAAACGCACGACCGCGGCGTCTTCATCGACCACTTCCTCCGTTTCCTTTTGCGCCTCGGGCGCCACATAACCGTCGTCGGAATCCTCCAGCGAACCGGAGCCGACGCCGAAGTTCTCGATAATCAATTGATGCACCCGCTCCGGCACCGCGAGATGCCACGCCAGCGACCGCGGCGTGAACGTGCGCAGCCAGTCCGCCATTGTGTCATCCGGCAGCCAGGCCGTCGCGAGATGCAGCGGTGGAGTCGGGGGAGGAAAGGGGGCGGAAGACGGAGTAAGCCGGGAGGAGGACTCGGAAGGAGCCGCGCCGTTTTCCGCTCCTGCTCCCTTTTCCCTGCCCCGGTCTCCCGCGTATCTGATTGGAATGATCTGGTACTCGTGCACCAGCCGGGCGGGCAACACGCCACGGGCGTCGGGATCGGTCTCGAGATTGCTCGCGACGTCGAGATGGGCGGCAGCGGCGAGCTTCGCCAATACCTCCGCCTCCGGGCGGCCGAGTGCGGCGGCGAGCGTCTCGAGCCGTTTCTCTCGCGGCGCCTCGATGATCGCCTGGCGCTGCTCATCAGTGAGCAGGCCCGCGATTGCGGCCGGCAGGGTTTCCTGTTCCAGGAGAGTCATGAAAAGAAAAGATTCGAGGTAGGGCTGGCGCTTGCCGCCACGCCGTCGCGCGGCGCCGATGATAATCGCGGCGGAGTGCGGGCAAGCACCGGCCGACACTCGCTCACGTCTAAATTACAAACTCGCATCGCCATCACTTCGTCAGGATTCGGTCCAGCACCGATCCCTTCGGCGGCGGGACGTGGTTCGGATCGAGCTGCCGCTTTACGGCGTCGCGATTCGGCAGGGCTTCCAGTCGGCGCATGACCTCCGCGTTGTCCAGCGCGGTGTTGTTCGTGAGCACGGTGGGCCGCAGGAAGAAAATCAGTTCCTGCCGGAATTTATCCTTCCGACGCGAGCCGAAGATATCGCCCAGGATTGGAATCGGGCCGAGCCGGCTGGTGCTCTTCAAGTCGATTTGCTTCTGAAACCCGCCGAGCACGATCACTTCGCCCGACTTGGCCGTGACGTACGACGTGGTTTCCCGCGAACCGATCACGTACTGCTTGTTGTTGTCGATCTGCACCTCTCCGGTGACGTCCTCGACCTTCTGCTTGATGTCGAGCTGGACCGAGCCATCCACGCCGATGAACGGGGTGACCGTCAGCCGCGTGCCGATCTGCAGTTGCTGCACGGTGGAGCTCGACGCCAGCCCGGAAGTCCCGCCCTGCGCGGACTGGACGGTGCCGGTCACCACCGGTCGCGATTCGCCGCTGAAGATAATCGATTCCTTGCCGTGGCTCGTGACGATGGCCGGCACGGAAAGAATGCTGTTGTTGGACTTGCGCGGCGTCGTGGAGATCGCGATTTCCGCCCCGAGTTCGAGGCCCGGCCGCGTCACGACGCCATTGCTGATCGCCAGGCCCGCGGCCGTGCCGGAAAAACCGACGAGCTTGCCGTTCTCCACCTTGAGGCCCAGCGCGCTGATGCCGGACTGGTAATTGTCGTCGAGGGTGACCTCCGCGATCACGACCTCGATCCGCACCTGCGCGAGCACGATGTCGAGCTTGGCCACCAGTTCGCGCAGCAGCCGGATGTCGTCCGCCGTGCCGGAGACCACGACCGAATTCGTGCGATCGTCGTTCACCACCGTCATGATGCCGCTGAACTCGCTGGAGCCGCCGTCCACCGAGAGTCCGCCCAGCACCGGTGGCGGGGTCATCGGCCCGCCCGGATTGATGTTGGGGGTGGTCTGCACCGGCTGAATGCCGCCGGGCCGGACCGATTGCGAGTTCTGCCGGATGGCCTGCGACTGGCCGCTGATGATTTTTGTCAGGACGGTGACAACGTCCAGCGCCTTGGCGTGGTTGAGATGGATGACGTCGTTGCGCGTGTTCGGGTCGGCCTTCACGTCGAGCTTTTCGATCAGCTCGTCGAAGAACGAATGCTGCCGCGGATCCGTCACGAGCACGATCTGGTTGGTGCGATCGTCGGCGCTGTAGGTCGTGGCCGAACCGAGCTGCAGTTGCAGCGTGCCGGTCAGGATCGCGCGCAATTTGTTGACGAGGTCGCTGGCCTTCGCGCCATTCTTCAACTGGTAGAATTTCGGCTTCATCCCGGCGCTGACCGGCCGGTCGATCTGCTGGAGGAGGACTTCCACGCGTTGCAGATTCGTGATGCTGTCGGTGAGGAGGACGGCGTTGGTGTTGGGCAACTGCACCGGCCCGCCTGTGTTTGGGTTGAGGATCATCTGCAGCATCGGCAGCAATTCCGCGACGCGCATGAACTCGAGCTGGAAGAGCTTCGTGGCGATCTTGCCGCTCGGCGGCAGATCCAGCGCGGCGCCGGTGATCATCTCCGGCGCATCGACGCGCGTCATGGTCAGCGCGGAAACCTTGTAGGCCCGCTCGTCGAGCTTCACGATGCCGATGTTGTTCATCGCGAGAATCGTCTCGATGTAACGCACCGCGGCCGATTTCGGAATCGGCTTGGTGATCATCACATTGTAGGTCGCGGTCGGCAGCGCCGCCGGCCGGAGCACGATCTTGCCGGTCAGATTTTCCAGCGCCTTGAGGATCGTGTCCAGATCGGCGTCCGGGAGCCGGATTTCCACCGGGTCGTCATCGGGCGTGGTCATGACGCCGGGCGCCACCGCCGGGGTCACGGCCGGCGTGCCGCCCGGACCCGGGCCGGGCAGGGGCAACGGCGGCGGCTGGGCCTGGCCAAGCAGGGCGGCGGGGGTCAATAACAGCGCCAGGCACAGGCGGGCGAATCTCGAAGTCATGCAGGGAAAGGCTAAAGATTGTTGGGCAGACGCGCCGGGGCGATGAGGAAAAATCAAAGCCGCCCACTTGTAAACGGCGTTGTGTGGAGGCTTGAGACGGCATCGCGGTGAGAAAGTTGCCCCGAACATCGTTCGGGCTTCCCCAACCGGTTCCGTCGCGCAATGAGTTTGGAGTTTGGGGTTTGGAGTTTCGCCGTCGATGGGGATGGTGCGCCCTCGCCCCGTCCGTCTTCGGATCCGCTGGCCCAAGCGATGTTCTCCGAAAATCATCACTCCAGTATTCGCTCTCCACTGTTTGCTCCTTGACCTCCGTGGGCCGCGCTCCGTGCCCTCCGTGACAAAGATCGAGGATGGGGTTGGAGGCGGCGGAGCAATCTGCTCACGCGAAGGCGCGAAGCCGCGAAGGAATCCACGGTGCCACAAGTTGTAGGCCAGCCGCTGAGCTGGCTCCGAACCAGCCAGCGAGCTGGCCTACAATTCCGGAATTCAAACCCCGGGGCGGGGGCGCCCCGGCTCCATCGATCGCTTTCTTTTCTGATTTCATCAACGACCA
>JBKJRG010000921.1:0-2773 GCA_046594805.1 Opitutaceae bacterium
TCGTGCTCTTGCTCGCATCGATCCGGATCGATTACGAGCACGAGCACGATTACGGGCACGAGGTGATATGGCGTAGGCCCGGTTGGCGTCACGGCAAAATCTTGCCCGATGACAGCGAGGGGCGCTTTCTCTTACTCTTTCTCTTTCGTCAGGGCGCTCCGCGGGGGAGAGAAAGAGGGCGGACCGCTCCTGGTGGGCCGCGGCTGCGCAAATCGGGGTTGCAAGGGCGGGGGTGCGCCGCACGGTCTTGACCTTCTTCATGCTCAACACGGAGCGCTCCCCCCTCACTGGCAAACGCGTGCAACTCATGGCGACCTGCCTGTGCGATGCCTTCTATGACGATGTCGCGGCGGCGACGGTGGAGGTGCTCGAGCACTTGGGGTGCGAGGTGATTTTTCCAGAGGCGCAGACCTGTTGTGGGCAGCCGGCTTTCAACGGCGGTGACTGGCCCGCCTCCCGCCAGGTTGTCCGGCACACCGTGCGCACCTTTGCCGGCGAGGAGCCGGTGATTGTCCCGAGCGGATCCTGCGCCGCGATGCTGTTTCATGGCGCGGTGCTAGAGTTCGAAAAGGAAGCCGATCTGCCGGAAGTGGAAGCGCTGGGCCGGCGCGCGTGGGAACTGGCGGATTTCATCGTGAACGGGCTCGGGGTGAAAACCTGGCCCGGCCGCTACGAGGCGAAGATTGCGTTTCATCGTTCCTGCCACTCGCGCGGCACGGCGAGCGGCGAGGCCACGCTCGCGCTCCTCGCCTCGATCGGCGGCGTGCGGGTGGTGGAATTTGGCGAGGGCGAGCAATGCTGCGGTTTTGGCGGCACGTTTTCGGTTTCGTTTCCGAACATCTCCACCGCGATGGGCGATTTGAAGCTCGACCACATTCGCGCCGCGCAACTCGACGTCATCGTGTCGGGCGACATGAGCTGCATGATGCACATCGGCGGGCTCGCTGCCAAAGAGGGCAAGCCGATCAAAACGCTGCACCTCGCCCAGGTGCTGCGTGAGGCGATGAAAAATCAGGGAAAGTTATCTCCATGAAATGCGCCGGAACATGTGGAAATCAGGAAATCAGGAAAAAACATGCAGTGATCCGGGCCTGTTCCTGATTTCCTGATTTCCACATTCTCATCGGTCCGAGTCTTCCCATGCGTTTCCAACAAATCGACCAGTTCGCCGCGGAGCTGAAGCCGGACAAGCGCGCGTCGGTCTACCAGAGCACGAAGGCCACGCATGAGAAGCGGACCAAGCTGCTCTTCGACCAGTTCGCCGATCCGAACCGGCTGCGCGAGTTGGCGGGCGAGATCAAGCAGCACGCGATCGAGAACCTCGACACCTACCTCCCGCAGGTGGAGGCGAAACTGAAGGCGAACGGCGCACAGGTGCACTGGGCGTCCACCGCCGAAGGCGCATGCCAGGCCGTCCTGAATATCATGCGCGCGCGGGGCGCCACCAAGATGGTCAAGGCCAAGACCATGGTCAGCGAGGAGATCGAGCTCGCGCATTTCCTCGAAAAAAACGGCTGCGAGGCGCTCGAGACCGACCTCGGCGAGTTCATCGTCCAGATCGATCACGATCATCCGAGTCACATCGTCCGGCCCATCATCCACAAGAATCGCCGCGAGATTGCCCAGAGTTTCGAGCGGGAAGGGCTCGGCGCCTACAACGACGATCCCGCCACCATCACGCGGCGGGCGCGGGATTTTCTCCGGCACAAATACCTCCAGGCCGACGTCGGGCTGACCGGCGCGAATTTCGTCTCCGCCGAGAGCGGCCGGATTGTGCTGGTGACGAACGAGGGCAACTCGCGTTTCTGTCTCGCTGCCACCAAGTGCCACATTGCGCTCATCGGCATCGAGAAGATCGTGCCGCGCGATTGCGACCTGGCGCTGCTGCTCAATCTGCTCGGACGTTCCGGCACGGCGCAGGAGATCACGGTGTACACCGAGTTCATCAGTGGCCCGAAAACGGCCGCGCAGCCGGACGGACCGGAGGAGATGCACGTCATCTTCGTCGACAATGGCCGCACCGAGGTGCTGGCGGGCGATTGTCGCGACATCCTGCGCTGCATTCGCTGCGGCGCCTGCCTCAACGTGTGCCCCGTGTATCGGCAGGCGAGCGGCCATGCCTACCGCAGCGTTTATCCCGGCCCGGTCGGGGCGGTGCTTTCTCCGCTGCTGGCGGGCGAGAAGTTCCCGCAACTCGCCGATCTGCCGAAGGCATCCTCGCTCTGTGGCGCGTGCCACGAGGTCTGCCCGGTCAACATCCCGATTCCAGATTTGCTGTTGCGGCTGCGGGCGCGCGCCAAGGACGAAAACGTGCCGTCGCCGGGGACGCCCCCGATGGGCGCCTGGGCCCTGCTGGCCTCGCAACCCACCGCGTGGCGCGCCGCGCTCCTCGGCGGACGCGTGTTGAATTACCTGCCGACCAAATTGATTCCGGTCCCCGCCCTGCAGGCGTGGGCAGCCAAACGCGCGCTGCCGGCGTGGCGCGGCGGAGAATTTCGAAAATGGATGAAGAACCGAAAGAGTAGGGCGGGTCTCTGACCTGCCCTACGTCGAAGGCGGGTCAAAGACCCGCCCTACTTTAAACCACCATGCGCACCCCCGACACCCCCACCGCTTTCGAGCCGTTCATCTCGCCCAGCGTTCGCATGCTCGAGTTCACGGCGCGCGCCGTGATCACGGGTGTCGTCCTCGGCATCATCTTCGGCGCCTCGTCGCTCTACCTCGTGCTCAAGGTTGGGCTCACGGTGAGCGCGTCCATCCCCGTTGCGGTCAT
>JBKJRG010000045.1:0-9954 GCA_046594805.1 Opitutaceae bacterium
GATTTTCGTCCTTGAACGGTGAAAAATTGTGCGACCCCGCGCTGGTCCAGACGATGTTGTTGTCCTTGGATCCGTTGAATTCATGCAGGCCCAATTTAGGCCGCGTCCAGGTCGTGCCGTCCCTGCTCTCGGCATAGCAGGTGTACTGGGGATGCGCCGGCACCACGCGTTCGTCCGGCCGGACGCTCGCTTTGATCGTGTAGCCGGGATCGCTGCTGCCCCGGTAGTACATTTTATACAGGTCGCCGTCCTTGAACACGGTGGCGTAGCCGCTCGTCACGCCCTCCCAGGGTTGGTCGAACACCAGCACGGTGCCCATGGACCGCGGCTCGTGCAGCTTCAGCTCCACGCCCTTCATCGTGTCGATGAGGAAGTCGTCGACGAACAGCTCCAGCCGTGAGCCGAGGTCGATCGGGGCGGCTGGAGCCGGCTTCTCCGCCGCCGTCGCGTTCAGCGCGCAACCGAGCAGCAGCAGGGCCGCGGGCGGGCCGCGGCGCACAGTCTGACAAAGGGAGCGAGCGAGCCGGGAGCAAGGGGATGAGTTATTCATGAGGGATAAACAAGTCTGCGCTGCCTCGCCGCAATTAATAGCCGTGCTGCCAGTTGACCGCGTTGAGCAACGGCGCTTCGGCGTGGAAGCGCCGCATGTTTTCGAGGAGGAGGTCGTTCAATGCCGGCCAGTATCCATCATATACGCCGGACATGTGCGGGGTCAGGATGAGGTTGGGCACATCAAAGAAAGCGTGGTCCGGCGGGAGCGGTTCACGGACGAAACAATCCACGGCCGCGCCGGCGATCTGCCCGGCGGACAAGGCCTCGGCCAGCGCCTGCTC
This sequence comes from Opitutaceae bacterium, assembly GCA_046594805.1. Classification (GTDB taxonomy): domain Bacteria; phylum Verrucomicrobiota; class Verrucomicrobiia; order Opitutales; family Opitutaceae; genus ER46. Next base: position 834 of record JBKJRG010000045.1, read on the forward strand.
GGCGACGATGCCGCCGCGCGATATGATGATGAGGTGCGCCTGCGGTTTGAGCAGTGCGAGCTCCCGCGCACCGACCATCGCTTCGGTGGTCGGCGTGCTGGGCAACGTCACGAGGACCAGATCACATTGCGGCAGCATTTCCGCCAATTGATGGGGACCAAACCAGGCCGCAGGGATCCTGCCCTCGGGATCGCCGGTGCCGGGCCACGCGTTGAAGCCCGGGTCTTCGTGCACGGCGGGATCGCGCTTGAGGCAGACAATGCGCATGCCGAGCGCGCTCAGCTGCCGGGCGCACTCCCGGCCGATGCTGCCGTAGCCCAGGATGCCGGCCGTCCGCCGACGAAGGGAGAAGCCCGCCAGCGCCAGGCGGTTCGGCCATTGCCGCGACGACTTGAACTCCAGCAGCTGCGGGATGCGATGCGCCAGCATCAGCGTGGTGCAGGTGACATACTGCGCGATCGGCACCCCGTGCGTCCCGCTGGCGGTCGTGACGGCCATGCCCGCTTGCTGGATCGGATGTCCGAGCAGCTGGTTGGCCCCGGCCGACAGCAGTTGCACCCAGCGAAGCTCCGGCCACGCCGCGAGATTTCGTGGCACCTGCTCGGTCACGAGCACGGTCACACCCGCACCCTCCAGCCCGCCAGGGTCCGCCAGCGATTGCTCCACAATCTCCAGGCCCGGACAGCAGGCCTGCAGATCCCGGCGCTGATGGGTCGAGAAGGTGTGCGAGGAATTTAATAAAAGCTTCATGGGGCATTCAGGTCCGCTCGCCGGAACTTGGAACGAACTGGTATTTCTGAATCAACTCGGGGGGCAGGTGCACACCCAAACCAGGCGAGGATGGCAGCCCCACCCGGCCGTCGCGCACGGTGAATTCGTCCAGCAGCATATCGCGCTGGATGGAGCTCGCCGCCTGCACGTGCTCCAGCCAGTCGACCGAGTAGGAGGCGGCCGCCAGATGCCATGATGCCGCGAGGGATGGCCCCATCGAGGCGCCCGTATGAATTGCCGTGCTCAGATTTGATGCCTCCGCGTGGTGGATGATGCGGACGGTTTCCTGCAGCCCGCCCACAAATCCGATATCCGGCTGGATGACGTGTACGCCGCCACTCGCGATGAGCGCATGAAACTGGTCCAGACCACAGAGACTCTCGCCCCCGGCGATGGGAATCTGGGAACGCCCGCGCAGCTCGCAGTAGCCCTCCAGGTTGGTGTAGGCGAGCGGTTCCTCGTAGAACCGCAGGCGAAAGGGTGCCAGCGCCTCGGCGGTCGCAATCGCGTCGGTCACCGAAATCGGATTGGGCACCCCGCCCTGATGCCCGTCGATCGCGAAATCCATCGCCGGGCCGAATTCCCGTCGGAGTCGCGCAAACCCTTCGACCAGGACCTCGAGCTTTTGCGCAAAGGGAAAGGACACCGGGTCCATGCGAGCTTGATGCTGGAGCGTGGCGGCGGGAGGTAACTGATAAAACCCGGTTGAAAGCTTGGTCGCACGGTAACCCAGCCGGGCGTAGTGCTCGACCTTGCGCACGAGATCATCCAACGGCCAGAGGGACGGCCCACCCGAGGCATACACCGGAACGGCATCCCGCACCCTGCCGCCCAGCAACTGATAGACGGGCAGGTTCAATGCCTTGCCTTTCAGATCCCAGAGCGCCAGCTCGATTCCGCTTATCACACTGCGCCCCGAACCTGAACGCGCCCACCACACGGAGCTATCCGCCAGTGCCCGGGTCAGGCGGGTGATCTCCAGCGGGTCTTTCCCCAGCAGCACCGGCTTGAAATACTCCGTCAGCGCCGGCACGGCATCCGGCGCGAAATAACCCCAGGTCACCTCGCCCAACCCGTCCATGCCCGCATCGGTTTCGATGCGAATCACCGCCGTGGAGTGAAGCGCGTTCGGATAAAAGGGATCATCCGTCCAGCGGGCGGTCAATAAATGCGTGCGTAAATTGGTTATTTTCATGGGGAAAACGATGCAGACTCCACCTCACATGCTTGCCGCATTCGCACCGACGGGTTGGTGTGGCAGTCGCCCTTGAACGATCAGGGCGGCGCAATGCCATTGGCCCGGGCATACCAGTAACCCAGGGAATAAAATGCCAGCGCGTCGTCCTGCAGCACACCAGGGTGTTGCCCTTGTAGCGGAACGGCTTCGTCACGAAATCGCCGCCCTCGTAATCGGCGTTGACCGATACCATCGCATCCAGCCGCAGAATGCCGCCCCGCAGGTGGGCCGACTCATGCCGGTAGTGCTGGCTGTAATATATCGAGAGTTCGTCCGGCGCCGTCTGGATCATACCCGCCGCAATGTAGTTGTTGCGGTCGGTCCAGTTCCATTGATCACGCCCGGGACGCCCCCGCCGCGAGCATCCGCCACAGCCCGGCAGAGGCAGTGATTGGATTCATGGGTGGTGGAGCGTGAATTCCCGGTGCTCAGAACTTATATGCAGTGGAGAGTTGGAAAGTGCGCGGCGGGCTCGGGTCGACGTAGATGGGCGTCTGAGCGCCCAAGGCGAAGGCCTTGTCGAGTACGTTTTCCACGTTCAAGCGAAACATCCAGTGCTTGTCGTATTTATAGGCGACGAAGAAATTGGCGTTCCAGACGGATTCGAGCGTGATCGGGGCTGGCGTCACGCCGGCGGGGAAGTTGTAACCGCCCAAGCTCGTGAATATATTGCCGCCGGTTTTGCTGGCGCCGCCGCCGATACTAACGCCCTTCTGCGCACCGCGGGTGAAGTCATACCGCGTGAAGAAGCTGTAGAGGCTGGTATAGGTGTTGTTCGCCGTCGCCCCGTTCTGGTCTTTCACGGTGCCCTTGTAGCCGGTCACGAGGATCTGCCACTCGGGAATCGGGGCGTAGCCGATGGTGCCATCCCAGCCCTTCTGCTTCTGGAGGCCGCTTGCGGTGAAGTAGGCAATGCCGGTGATGGGGCTGAGCGAGCCTGACAGCACCGCGACATTGGTGAGTTCCATGTCGAAGTGCGAAATCGTCGCGGAGAGTTTGCCGCCGAACAGCGCGGTCTTCGCGCCGAACTCCCTGCCCTTGCCGACCTGGGCCGGCAGGAGCACGCCATTGATGTCCCGGGTGTTGCTGTTGCCCTGCGGGGCGAAGGTGGTGGAATCCAACCCGAAGAGGGCGATATCCTTGGTGACATTCAGCACCACACCGTAACGGTGGAGCGTCTCGTCGAAATTCACCACCCGCGTGCCGCCCGCGGTTGTCCGGGCCGCGATGGCGGGCACGTCGTTAATCTGCAGGGTCGCCTTGCTGAGCCCGCCGACCAGAATCAGCCGGTCCTGAATCACGGTGGCTTGATGCTGGTAGTAGTAGGTCGAGCGACGGTTGTTCGTCCAGCTACCCGTGGAGGAAACCGGCGCATAGGAAGACAGGGCCGGCACAACCGCATTGTTCATTTGCGGGTTGGCGATCGGGAAGCCCTGCACGCCGAATGCGGTGCTGTTGGTGAAAGCGGCGCGATTGTATTCGTCGGTCAGGGTGAAACCGGCGGCGCTCTGGTTTTCCATCGAACCGAGATGATAATTGCCGAGAAAATCCTGGTTCAGCACCCAGTTCTCCTGCCGCTGGTAGTTGCGGCGGGCGAAGAGATTCAAGAGCCCGGTCGCAAGATTCAGGTTGTTCGGCAGCACGTTGGTGCCTTCACGCTCATACCGGAGGTGGGACAAGGACAGCTTGGCCTCCCAGTTCGGCGAAAACCGGTGCAGGATCGCGAGGCGCTCGCGGACCTGCTGGTGGTCTTCCATGACTCCCTTGGGATAGTAGCCTTCGTCGCGGCCCGCCCCGGTGTAGAGCTTGCCGTTCGGGAGGACGAAATTCTGGGCCCCGGCGATATTGGTCAGGTCGACATAATCGAGGGCAAAACGCACCGTGGTGTTTTTGAAATCCACCTGGAACGTGGGATGAACCGCCAGCCGCTTATCCTCGGTGTTCTTGAAGTAGTTGTCACCGTCCTGGTAGGCGCCGGCCACGCGGTAGGACAATTTGGCCCCGCCGAGTTCACCCATCGGGCCGGTGAAGTCCAACTCGCCGCGGTACTGGCCCCAGTCCTTCACGGAAAAGCTCAGCTTCCGCATGGCGTAGGGCAAGGGCTTCTTGGTGGCCTTGAGCACCACGCCGGCAACACCCGCGTTGGCGTAAAGCACGCCGGCGGGACCGCGGATGACCTCGTAGGAGTCGATGTTGACGTTGTCGCTATAGGGCACGTTCTCAATCGCGTCGTCCATATAGGCGTTGAGCGTGCGCGCGCCGCGCAACCGGATGGACTCACCGCGGTAGAACTGCGAAGCACCGGCATATTGGAGGACGTCCGAGGTCTTGGTGGCCCCGATGTCGTCGATTAAATCGCGCGTGATGACCGTAACCGACTGGGGAATCTTGATGAGTTCCTGGTTGGTCTTGAAGCCCGTCGCGCTGTTGTTGGCGATGTATCCTTTGTCTTGAGTCGTCTGGACCTCGAATTTCGACAGGTGCAGAACTTCGTCCCGGGACGGTGGGGGCACCGGCGGCGTAGCCTGGGCCGACTGGGCAAAGGTGGGGACCAAGGCGGCCATGAAAGCCACGCACGCGACTAACATCGGCTGGGTCACTGCGGAACTGCGTCTGATTGTCGTCATAGGGGTAGTACGATTTGATTTGATTTGATTTGATTGGGCGCTGCAAATCAATGTATACATATCACATATCAATCTGCAGCCGTGTCAATTACTTTCCCCCTCCACGATGACGAGAGGCCGGCGGCATAGCGGAGCGAGACCGCCCGCGCGGGCTGACCCGCCTGACGGCCCACCTCCGTTGCAGCGCGTCCCCTTGAAGGTCTGCTACTAGCAATTCACAACCGACGAAACATCCTTATTGACACGGGCGAGCCCAATTCGGACATACGTATGTATACATAAATCGTATCCTCTAAGCCTCGTTGTAATTTTACTCCCTGCCTCCTCGACTGCAGGGCAGTTCCTTCCCCTCTGTCGTGATCCACTCAGTTCTAATCATCGGCTGCGGTAGCATTGGAGAGCGCCATTTGCGCTGCTTTCAAGGCACCGGCCGAGCCCGGGTCACGGCGTGTGACGCCGATCCCGCCCTGCTGCAGACGCTGGCCGGGACTTATCAGGTGACGACCGCGACGGACTGGCAGCAGGCGATGGCCAGCTCCAAATTCGATGCCGTGGTCATCTGCACTCCAGCCCATCTGCACGTGCCGATGGCCACGCAGGTGCTCGAGCGCGGGCTGCACGTCCTGATTGAAAAACCGCTCTCGCAATCCCTCGGCGGAGTCACCGAATTGATCCGGGCGCGCGACCGCGCGGGGCGGCAGGCAGCAGTCGCCTACATCCTGCTGGTCTACCCGCTGCTGAACGCGGCGCGCGAATTCCTGCAGGCCGGCGAACTCGGCCCGATCCGGCACGTCACCTGCACGAGCGGACAACATTTTCCCGGTGGCCGACCTGCGCACGCGGTGCACTATTCGAAGACCTATTACCGCGACCGCAAGACCGGCGGAGGCGCCATCCAGGACGCCCTCACCCATACGGCGAACTGGATGGAGAGCGTTATCGGGCCGACCGACAGCGTGCTCTGCGACTGTGCGCACCAAGTGCTGCCGGATGTCACGGTCGAGGACACGGTGAACCTCAGCGCCCGCCACGGCGACATCCTCGTCAACTACACGCTCAACCAGTTCCAGGCGCCCAACGAGGCCACCTTGCAGTTCAACACGGCCAGGGGCAGCGTGAAGATTGAACTTCACCACCACCGCTGGGGCCTCTTCCGGCTGGGCGACAAGGATTGGACCTGGCATGAGGTTCCGCCCTTGGAACGCGACACACCCTTCATCACGCAAGCCAGCCGGTTCCTGGATCAAATCGAGGGCGCCCCCGCCCGACTCTGTTCGCTGGAGGCCGCACTGCAGACGCTGCGGTTCAACCTGTCGGCTCTTGCGTCGGCTGAGTCGGGCAGCCGGGTGCACTGCGCCGCCTTGCCCGGGTGACCTTCGGCGGCAGCGCCGCCCCAATCACCAACTTCCTTCCGCCCGCCATGAAAGCCCGCTCCCCCCGCCCGCTGAAAGTTTCCCGCCGCCCCGCGGCCGCCGCCCCGCGCGCGGCCCGCTCCGGTCCGGCTTCAGTCTCTCCGTCCCGCCACGACGCATCGCTCGCCATCGATGCCAATCGGCGGCTGCTCAACCGCTATCGCTTCGTCGAACAGGAGAGCCTCCGGATTCTCGCCGGCTGGCTGCCCAGGACGGCGACCTTCGAGTTGAAATGCGAGATGGCCCGCACGCTCTGGGAAAATGCGCAGCACGTGAACGCGTTTTACCTGCGCCTGCGCGAAATCCAGTCCCCGGCATTTCAGAAACCGACCGACACCGCTCTCGTCACGCTGATGAGCGAACTGCTGCACGCGCCCGATGAGTTTGCCCTGGCCCTGGGCGTGTATCGCGTGGTCACGCCGGGTCTCATTCGCGCGCTGCAGCGCCACGAAACCGCCACCTTTCCCAATAGCGACCAGCCGAGCGTGCACGTGATCAAGCACGCGCTGCTCGACCTGCGCGCCCAGCTCGAGCGCGTCGAGCCGTTGCTCGCGCAAGCCGAGCACGCCGGCCGGGTCACTCCCGCTGCGCGCGCCTGGGAAAAATACATCCGCCAGCTCCTGGCCGCAGCCGGCGGCGTGGGCGGCATCGATGAACGCGCGGAGACCCTGCCCGTGGCGCCGAAATGCCGGACAGAGTTCAAAGTGCCGCGCGAAGCAGAGCGCGACGAGCGCTTCACGAATCGCGCGGCGGATCTGGAGCAGATGCCCGGCGAGGAGGACTACCGGGAGCATACGATTGAGGAGTTCGAGCGCTACTCCACCGAGATGCTCGCCGCCGAGACCGTCGCCCTCGTGATGTTTTCCGTGCCGGACATGCCGTGGGAGTTTCAATTCGACACCGCGCGGCATCTTTACGACGAGGTGCGGCATTGCCTGATGGGCTACGAGTGGATGCGGGGTCATGGCATGAATCCCTTCCACTCGCCGCAGTACCTCCACATCTACAAATGGCGCAGCCAGTTTCCTCCCGTCATGCAGTACTGCCTGCTCACCATGGGCAACGAGGTCCACGCCTTCCCGTATCGCCACCGGCGGGTGGAGGCGCACCAGAAATCCGGCGACAAGTTGAGCGAGCAGTTCGTGCGCTACGACATCGCCGACGAGACGCAGCATGTGCGCTTCGGCAAGCGCTGGCTGCCCGAACTGCTCAAGCACGTCGGCGAGAAGCGCTCGCTGAAGCAGTATGTCGAGGAGGTCCTCAAGATCTGGGAAGACCAGTACCGCACGGGAAAACTGACCATCAACGTCGAATGAATTTCGCCGCCCGCGAGGACAGCTGTCCCGCCCGGCCAGGGTCAGCCGCTCCCCTCCTTCCCATCCCTCCCCCCTTGCTGGAACCGAGCGCACCACCCCTGCCATGAGCCTGGTCAAAAAGCCCAACGAAATCCGGCTCGCCATGCTCGGCAGCACGCCAGGCAACGGACACCCGTATTCCTGGAGCGCGATGTTCAACGGGTATGATCGCGAGTCCATGACAAAGGAGTGTCCGTTCGCGGGCATCCCGGTCTACCTGAACAAGCAGCCCGCCGACACGCTTACGATCCCGGGCGCCAAGGTCACCCATATCTGCTGCGTCGGCGACGGCGGCTTCACGGCCGAACATGTCGCGAAGTGCTCGCTCATCCCCCACGTGGTGGAAAAGCCCACCGACGTGATCGGCCACGTGGACGCCGTCGTCATCGCCACCGACATCGGCGGCGAACACGTCGCGCGCGCACGGCCGTTCGTGGAGGCGGGGCTGCCGGTGTTCATCGACAAGCCGCTCACCGACAACGCGCCCGATCTGAAGGTCTTCCAGGACTGGGTTGCCGCCGGACGGCCGATCCTATCGTCGAGCAGCATGCGCTACGCGAAGGAGTATCTGCCCTACCGGCTGTCGACCCGCGAGCTCGGCTCGCTGCGCTTCGTGAGCATCACGACGCCCAAGAGCTGGGAGACCTACGGCATCCACGCACTCGAGGGCATGTATCCGATCCTTGGGCCCGGGTTCCTCAGCGCGCGCAACACGGGCACGCCGGACCGGAATATGGTCCACCTCAAGCACCGTTGCGGCGCCGACGTCATCGTCGTGGCGTCGGCCGACATGTATGGCGGCTTCGGCTGCCTGCAGCTCATCGGCACCGCCGGTCATGCGCAGGTCACGACGGCCGACACCTTCTTCTCCTTCAAGTCCCAGCTCGAAGCCTTCATCGGCTACCTGCGCACCGGCGTGCGACCGTTTCCATTCTCGGAAACGGTCGAGCTCATGCAACTGGTCATTGCCGGCATCCGCAGTCGCGAACAGGGCGGCCGCGAAGTAGCCCTTTCCGAAATTTAGCTCCCCTTTCGCATATGAAACTTCGATCCAGTCGCGTGCTGAAACTTCTCCGCGAAGGCCAGCTCCCCACCAGCCTCAAGATCAACCTTTCCGACCCGCGGGTCGTCGAAGCCGCCGCCCTTTGCGGCGTGGATGCGGTCTGGCTCTGCCAGGAGCACGTGCCCAACGACTGGCTCGCGCTCGAGAACCAGATCCGCGCGGCTCGTGTCCACAACATCGATACATTAGTCCGGGTCGGTCGCGGCAGCTACAGCGATTACATCCGCCCGTTCGAGGCGGATGCCACGGGCATCATCGTGCCCCACGTGGCCGGCGAAGCCGAGGCCCGCCAGATCGTCGAGTGGGTGCGCTTCCATCCCATCGGCAAGCGCGCCCTCGACGGCGGCAACATCGACGGCCAGTTCTGTCTCGTGCCATCCGACGAATACCTCCGGCACTCCAACGCGGAGCGGATTGTCATCCTCCAGATCGAGTCGCCCGAGGCGCTCGATCAGGTGGAGAAAATCGCCGCCGTGCCCGGTTTCAACGGCATCCTCTTCGGGCCGGGTGACTTCAGCCACCGCATCGGCAAGGTCGGCCAGCTGGACGCGCCCGAGGTCGTGGCCGCGCGCAAGCGCGTCGCAGCCGCCTGCCGCCAGCACGGCAAGTTCGCCATGACCGCGGGCCTCATCGCGCCTTTTGCCGAACTGGTCGCC
>JBKJRG010000154.1:0-2966 GCA_046594805.1 Opitutaceae bacterium
AACATCCGGGACCAGCTTACCCGGCTGGAGCAGGCGTTGGGAAAATCGGAGACCGACCGGACCGCGCTGGAGACCCTTTTCCGCAGTGTCCACTCCATCAAGGGCAACTCCTCCATCGTCGGATTGCGCGCGGCCGAGGAGCTCGCCCACGCGGCCGAGGGACTTTTGCGCCGGCTCTCGCGCGGCGAAACCACGCTGCGCAATGCCGAGCTCGATTTGCTGGCGGCCTCCATGCACCGGCTCGAGCAGATCATCACCACCTGCCGGCTGAAGCAGAGCCCGCCCGAGGCCACGTCGCTCCTCCGGCAGTTGAAGGAGTACACCACGGCGGCACCTGAGGGATTGCGGCCGCCCTCGGCGGCGTCCCTCGCTTCCTCCGAGGGCGCGGATCGGATGGATGTGGCGCAGGCCCGCGGTTTGCTCCCCTGGCGCTGCACGTTTTCGCCTTCGGCCGCGCTCGACGGGCGCGGGATCAACATCAATTCCGTGCGCTCACGCCTGCTCGCCATTGGAGAGATCCTCAAGGCGGTGCCCGCGGTTCACCCGGGCGGAATGAAGTTCGAGTTCTCCGTCGCGCTGCGCGAGATTCCCTCGAACTTGGCCGCATGGGAAGCCGACGGACTGATCCTCCAGCCGGTGGACCAATCCCCCGCGGCCGATCCGGCGGTGGAGCTGGAACGCGCGGATGGTGCCGCCTCGAATCTCTTCATCGCGCCGTCGCACATCGTGCGGGTCGATCTCAGCCGCCTGGACGATCTCATGCGCATCACCGGCGAGATGGTGATTCATCGCTCCCGGCTGGAGGAGCGCATCGCGCAGGTGACCGGCGATCGGACGGCCTTGCAGGAAGTCAACATCGGCCTGGGCCGCTCGCTGCGCGAGCTCCGCGAGGCCATCACGCGCGTGCGGCTCGTGCCGGTCGCGGAAATCTTCAGCCGGATGCCATTCGTCGTGCGCGATCTCGCGCGGGACACGGGCAAGCGCGTGCGGCTGGTCCTCGAAGGCCAGCATACCGAAATCGACAAGTATCTCGTCGAACGGCTGAAGGAGCCGCTGCTGCATCTGGTCCGCAATGCCGTCAGCCACGGGGTGGAGCTCCCCGACGAACGCCGCACCGCCTCCAAGATCCCCGAGGCGACGCTCCTGCTGCGGGCCTCGGCGGTCGGCCAGTCCGTGGTCATTCAGATTCGCGACGATGGCCGCGGCGTCGATGCCCAGGCGGTGGCGCGTCGCGCGGCGGCGGCCGGGATAGAAGTCTCCAGCACGCCCAACGAGCACGAGCTGGTCGAGCTGCTGTGTCGCCCCGGTTTTTCCACCCGGGATGTGGCGGATCGCACGTCCGGCCGCGGTGTCGGCATGGCCGTGGTGCACTCGACGGTGCATGAACTGGGCGGCACCCTGTCGGTGGAAACCAAGGTGGGGGAATGGACGCAGTTTACGCTGCGGCTCCCCCTCACCCTTTCGATTGCCGAGACCTTTCTCGTCAGCGCGGGCGACCAGATGTGCGCCGTGCCGCAGGGATGCGTCGAAGAGGTCGTACAGATTTCCCAAGCCTCCATCCGCTTCATCCAGCAGGTGGAGGTTATTTCCTACCGCGATGGGATTCTGCCCCTGGTGCGCCTGCGCGGAATGTTCGGGGCCGCTCCCTCGCCGGCGGCGGAAGTGCCGATGCTGGTGTTGAGTTCGGAGCGCGGGCTTTCCGGCTTGATCGTGGATCGCGTGCACGGGCAGCGGGAGGTGGTGGTCCGCGCCATGCACGACCCCCTGATTCAGGTCCCCGGCATTTCCGGCGCCACGGAGCTCGGCGATGGACGACCCGTCCTCATTCTCGATGCTGCCATGCTCGCGCATGGGGTGGTCCGCCCCCGCGCGGAAGCCCCAGCCAGGATTGAACTCCGTCGAAAAACATCATGAACCCCGCCGAAACGTACATCCTCTTCGAGCTGGCTTCCACCGCTTACGGCGTCCGAAGCAGGGACGTCCTGCACATCGACATGGTCGAGCACATCACCCCGGTGCCGAATGCGGCGCCCGCGGTCGACGGCGTGGTGTTTTCCCGCGGCCATGTCATTCCCGCGCTCAACCTGCGCGCCCGTTTCGGTTTTCCCCGCGAGGCCCTCACGCCCCGCACCCGGCTGATGTTCATGAAGAGCGGTGAGCGGACGGTTGCCCTCGTGGTCGATTCCGCGCGCGAATTCCGCTCCATCCCCGACGCCGCCATCCGGCCGATCGAGCAGACGCTCACCGGCGTGAACGGCAACTACGTCCGCGGCGTCGCCACCGTGAATGATCGCCTGATTCTCCTGCTCGATGTCGCCACGGTGCTCCAGCTCGACGCCGCCGAAAACTCTCTCAAGGAAGTGCCCCAGCTCCAGCCCACCGCCTGATCTTCAACTGACGAAACCCGCATGCATATGACTAAGCTACTCCCCAACGGCAACGGCCATGGCCCCACCGCCCGCCCCACCGCGCCCATTTCCGGCCGGTCCGCCGATGAATTATCCCTGCTGGCCACGCGCGTCACCCACAGCGTCGAGCACCAGACCCATTCCCTCGACACCGCCACGCACCTGGCGGACGAACTTTCGCGGACGCTCAAGGAAACCGCCCACCAGGCGGAGTCCGTCACGCGTTCCACCGAGGATGTCGTCTCGTCCGTGAACGAAATCGCGGCGTCGATCGAGGAGGTGACGGGCAATGCCGCCCAGGTCGCCACGGCTGCCACGGAAACCAGCGTCTCGATCAAAGAAATCGCCCAGTCCAGCCTGAGCGTGACCTCGACCAGCCAGGAAATGGCGACGTCCGCCCAGGAGCTAACCACCTCGATCAACGAAGTGGCCGGCTCGATTAAGAGCGTGACGAAGGACACGGAGAGCCTTTCGGTTTCGCTGACGGAAACCGCCGCCTCCATCGAGGAAATGGGCCGTTCCGTGCAGGGCGTCGCGCGCAATTCCGACGACCTGACC
>JBKJRG010000267.1:0-2516 GCA_046594805.1 Opitutaceae bacterium
CCCGCGGTTATTTTTTCCCGACGCGATTGATCGTGTAGGTAAGATAGATCGCGCGCTCCTCGCCGATCAGGCGGTTGACGCGGAGATACTCGCGGTCGAAGAGGTTGTTCACGTTGAGCGCGACCGAGTGGTCGAGACCGCGCGTCTGCGGCAGGCGGTAGCGCAGGCCGAGGCTCCAGAGGTTGAACGACGGGACGCCCAGCCGCCATTGGTTGGTCGAGCGGACGACGACGCGCGGGAAAACGCCGGGTGCCGTGTAGGTATCGCCGGCGTTGGGCGATTCCGTGGGGGTGCGGGCGACGTAGGCGACGCCGATATTGGCCGAGAAATTCCGCAGCGCGCCAGAGGTCGGGGCGTATTTCAAATAGACGCTGCCGTTCTGCGGCGAGATGCCGTTGACGCGCCGGCCGATGGCGGCGGGAGAGGCGGTGCCGAAATCCGTGTAGATGGAATAAACGTGGCCCCAGCTGCCGCCGGCGTAGAACGCATCGTTGATGCGCCACGTGACGTCGATCTCGTACCCGCGCACCAGCTGGTCGCCCTCACGGCGGGTGATCAGCACGAAGTTGCCGGAGCCGAGGGGCGTCTCCACGTTGTCGGTCACGCTCACGTTGTGGCGGTTCGCGTAGAAACCGCTGATCGTGTAGTTGAGGCGGCCGTTGAGGAGTTCGCCCTTGAAGCCGTAGTCCCAGCCGTCGGCGACCTCGGACTTGAAGGTGGGGTCGAAGTGAGCCTGCGCGTTGTCGTTTTGCGAGACGAAGTAGCTCTGGCTGTAGCTCGCGTAAACGCGAACGGCGGGAGTGACCTTGTAGTTGAAGCCGGCATTGGGTTTCAGGAAGTTCACCTTCTTGTCGATCATCGAGCCAGTCACGTAGCCGGCGGGGGCGGTGAAGCCGATGAAGTCGCGGTCGCGGAAGCGCACATGGTCATAGCGCGCACCGGCGAAGGTGAGCAGGCGGCCTTCGAGCAACGAAGTCTGGTGGCGCAGCAGGCCGCCGAGGACGGTGGTGCGGCGTTTCTGGTGGCGGGTCTTGACGCCGATGGTCGGGTCGAGCGGCTTGAGGAAGTAGGGGATCGCGCCGACGGGCGCGAGGGTGTTGCGGTCGAGTGTGACTGTGCGGACAGCATTCCACGCGACGAGGTCGGGGTTGGTGGGGCCGGCGTAGCTGAGCGAGGGGTCCCAGCGGTAATAGTCGTTGATGTCGAGGGTGACGAGGGTGCGGTGCTCGAGCTTGCGACTGTGGGTCCAGTAGTGGGCGAGGAGGTCGCCTTGGAAACCGCCGCCGTCCTCGATGATGCGCGTGGTGCTGGGCGTGGCGCCGCGGGCGCTGGTGATGGCAGGGAGGGTGCCGTTGGCGAGCGGGGCGGGGTTGATGTTGATGGCGCCCCACCCGGTGTTCTGGTTGAAGTCCCATCGGCGCGCCCAGTAGCGGTTGGCGCCGAGGCGGGTGCTCCAGACGGAGCTGAGTTTCTTGTCGTAGAAGGCGTTCACGCCCGTGTTGCCGCGGTCGAGCTGGCTGACGGGGCCGAAGGCGTTGTAGCGCGCGAGATTCTTCGCGTAGCCGATGGCCTCGTCATCTAGGTTGCTCGCCGTACCCTTGAGATCGGTGATGAGCGGGGCGGCGCTGTTGGGCGCGTGGCGCATCTGGAGGAAATACTCCAAAGACACCTGAAGGTTGGAGCCGTCAGGAAACGTGTGGCCGAGCGCGAGGTAGTATTCCTGGTTGCGGTTGCGCGCATACTCCATGTTGAACTCCTTCTGGTAATGGGAGCCGGTGAGCACGTAGTTGGTCCTGCCGAGCGACGTGCTGAGGACCGGGCCGGTGCTCTCGAGCGTGACGCGCTGAGTGCCCTCGTCGCCGTAGTTGAGCGTGAGCTTCTGGCTCTCGCGCGACTTGGGCGACTTGGAGATCATGTTGAGCATGCCGCCGGGCGAGGTGCGGCCGTAGATGGCGGCGTTGGAGCCTTTGATGATTTCGAGGCGGTCCACGTTGCTGGAGCCGTAGCGGCCGAGGCGGAAGAAACCGTCGCGGAGCTGCGAGGAGGAGCTGAAACCGCGGAGGTTAAAACTGCCGCCGACATCGAGGCCGGTGAAGCCGCCGATCTGCACGATGTTGTCGGAGAGTTCGAAGATGCCGAAGTCTTCGAGGAACTCGCTCGTCATCACGTTCACCGTGTAGGGGAGGTCGATGATCTTGGTGGCGACGCGGGAGCCGGTCAGCGTCTCGGAAGGCGCGTAGCCGCGGTTCTCGTCGGCCTTCACATTGAATTCCGAGAGCGTGACGACGTCCTCGGACTTGGCGGCCGCGAGGGCCGGGGAGGCGGGCGCGGTTTGCGCGCGCAGCGCGGGGAGGGAGGCGAGCAGGGCCGTGAAGGCGAGGGCGCGCAGGGACGCACGGGAGGAGGTCATGGTGGCAAGGGTGGGTTTTGGCGTGATCGGAAGCAAATCGCGGCGGCGAAAAAATGACCGTGCGGGGGAATCTCAGTGGTCGCCGTCGCCGCGGGCGCGCGAGGGC
>JBKJRG010000282.1:0-3023 GCA_046594805.1 Opitutaceae bacterium
CGTTCGCGTTCGGCACCGACGCGGCCAGATCGTCGACCTCGCCCGCGGATCGCACCAGCTGCAGTTCGTCGCGCAGCCACTGCACCGCCGCGCCCGCGATGAAGACCGAGCCCTCCAAGGCATATTCCGTTTTGCCGCCAATCCGCCACGCAATCGTCGTCAGGAGATTGTTGCGCGACGGCACGGCCTGGGCGCCCGTGTTCATCAGGAGGAAGCAGCCCGTGCCATAGGTGTTCTTGGCCATGCCTGGCTTGAAACATGCCTGCCCGAAAAGCGCGGCCTGCTGATCGCCCGCGATTCCGGCAATGGGCGCGCCCGCGGGATAAAGGTTGGCGCTCACTTCACCGTAAACTTCCGACGAGGACCGCACCTCGGGCAGCATGGCCCGGGGGACGTCCAGCAGCTTGAGCATGTCGTTGTCCCAATCCCCCGTGCGGATATTGTAGAGCAGGGTGCGCGAGGCGTTGGTCGCATCCGTCACGTGTTTGCGGCCCGACGTCAATTGCCAGAGGAGCCACGTGTCGACCGTGCCGAACGCGAGCTTGCCCGCCTCCGCGCGCGCCCGGGCGCCGCTCACGTTTTCCAGGATCCAGCGGATCTTCGTCCCGGAGAAATACGGATCGAGACGCAGGCCGGTTTTTTCGGAGACGGACGGCTCGGCGCCTTCGCGCTTCAACCGCGCGCAATAATCCGCCGTGCGCCGATCCTGCCAGACGATCGCGTTGTACACCGGCTGGCCGGTGGCGCGATCCCACACCAGCGTCGTTTCGCGTTGATTCGTCACGCCCACCGCCGCAATCGCGTCGGTGCTGAGATTGGCCTTGGACAGCGCCTCGATGGCGGTGGCGTTCTGGCTCGACCAGATCGCCATCGGATCATGTTCGACCCAGCCGGGCTGGGGATAGATTTGGGGGAATTCCTTCTGGGCCGATGAAATGACTTCGCCGGCGCGGCCGAAAACAATGGCGCGCGAGCTCGTGGTGCCCTGATCCAGCGCGAGAATGTAGCGTGGTTTGCTCATAGGTTCATGGCCTTGAAAAGTTGCGCGCCCGCGATTCCGCCCAGAATGGGCGCCAAGACGGGCACCCAGGCATACTCCCAGTCGGAGCCGCCTTTACCCGCGATCGGCAACAGGGCGTGCGCGATGCGCGGACCCAGATCGCGCGCCGGGTTGATCGCATAGCCGGTGGGGCCGCCGAGCGACAGACCGAGCCCGAACACGAGCAGGCCCACCAGCGCCGGCCCAAACCAAAGGCTGACCGCCGCCGCCCAGGACGCCTGCTCGGTGGGCGCGCCGGCCACCACGCGGCCAAACGCGAGGACGCCGAACAGCAACACGGCCGTGCCGATGAACTCGGTGATGAAAGCCGGGCCGAACCGGCGCACCGCCGGGCCCGTGGAAAAACACGCAAGCTTCCCACCTTGATCGACGGTCGGCTCCCAGTGCGCGAGGTAGGCGAGATAGACCAGCACCGCGCCGATGAGCGCGCCCGCCATCTGCGCCGCGACGTAGCCGGCGACCATGCTCCATTTGAAACTGCCAATGGAGGCGAGGGCGATGGTTACGGCCGGATTGAGGTGGCCGCCCGAGATCCGACCCACGGCGAACACCGCGATTGCCACCGCAAAGGCCCAGCCCGCCGTGATGCAGATCCAGCCGCCGCCATTGCCCTTGGTTTTGGTTAGCACGATATTGGCGACCACGCCGTTGCCGAACAGGACGAGCAAGGCAGTGCCGACGACTTCAGCGAGGTAGGGATTCATTCGATGCAGGCGGGGTTAAGCCTCCGGAGGGGTGAGGAGGACTTCGCGATGGGAGGGGAATCCTGGATGGTCCACAACACTACAATCTTGTCACAATGGTCGCGCAGCGACCGAGGGGCGGTTTGCAACCGCCCACGACCGATCGGCCGGCCGGTCCCCGGCGGTTGAAAATCGCCGCTCCGTTCGAGCGCCTCACCCGAAGCCACGAAAGCCACTCAGCGCTTCCTCGCGGGCAACCCCCTGAATCGCGCGTCGGAGCCGGTGATCTCCGACCACAAATCGCGCGGACGGATCTCGCGCTCGCGCGTGCGGTTCACCCAGAGCACTTCGGTCGGCGCGCCCGGCTCGGTGAAGCGAATGCCCCAGATGGGATCGAAGGCTTCGGCCGAGAGCGAGTAGCGCATGTCGGCCAGCACGCGCGCATCGGCGGGGCTGCGCGCGACCCAGTCGTCGGAGAACCACGCGAAGCGTGCGAACGACCGCCGGGTGTCGCGCGTTTTTTCCGGGGGCCTGAGGTCGGCGGCGCGCACGAGCGGCAGTGACCAGCCCTCGCGCACCGCCGGCGCCGAAAACCAGCCGACGCGGATGCGGTCGCTGTGAATCTGACCGCCGTGCAGGTAGAGCGCGCGCCAGACGATGTTGTTCGCCAACGTCGGCATGACTTCGGCGCGTTCGATGACATGCCCGCGCGCGGCCGCGAGCGCGCGTTGCGCGGCGGCGGCTCGCGCATGCTGAACGCCGCCGAATCCGACGTGGGCCCCGGCCACCACCAGCCCGACCACGACGGCCCGCCGCTGGCCTCGAGCCAGCGCCCACGCCAGCGCGATGGCCAGTGCCAGCGTGAACAGGGGATCGATAATCGAAATGAGATCCCAGCCGGCGCGCAGCGATGAAAACGGCCACAGCAACTGCGTGCCGTAGCTCGTCGCGGCATCGAGCAGCGCGTGGCTCACATAGCCGACAAGACACGCCGCCCAGACCGCGAGCCAGCGCGAGCGGTCACGCCACGCCGGCCGCAGCAGCCACAACGCCGCCACCATCGTGGCGCCGAGTGGCGCAAAGGCCAGCGAGTGGGTGAATCCGCGGTGATGCTCGATCGCGAGCAATGGATCGCTCACGCTGCGGATGAACACATCCGCGTCCGGCGCAAACGCCGCCAGCCCGCCCGCCAGCGCTGCCGCCCGCCCGAGCCGCGGGCCGAAACTCACGTAGCCCAGGCTCGCGCCAAGCAGGATATGGGTAAGCGGATCCACGCCTCG
>JBKJRG010000295.1:0-12253 GCA_046594805.1 Opitutaceae bacterium
TCACCGATCTGCTCGGACGCCGGCGAGTGCTGACGTACAGCATCCTGCTCTATGCCTTTGCGGGAGCGAGGTGGCGAAACCGGCCGCGCAGGCCGCAAAGGCATAGAGCAGGATGCTGTACGTCAGCACTCGCCGGCGTCCGAGCAGATCGGTGAGGTAGCCGCCGAGGAGGCCGAACACGCCGCCTGCCAGCGCCGGCACGAAGAACAACGTGCGCGCCCACCGGACATATTCCTCGCCGCCGGGCGACCAAAGCGCGGCCGCCCTCGCCCGCTCCATGCCGCCTGTGACCAGAGCCTCCACCAGCGGAGCACTAAGCGCGGCGACCGCCGGCTTGATGATGAGCGGCAGCATCAGCAATTCGTAGATATCGAACGCGAACCCAATCGCCGCGATGGTGCAGATCAGCCAGGCGGTGCGATTGAGCCCCGATCCAGCGGGGGCGGCGGGGTTTATGCCGGGTGTCATGTTGGCCATCGTGCGTGGGAATGACGCACCACATCAAGCGGGGATTCGCTTCTTTTTCGGAGGCCCGCGCTTTCAGCTGCGGATGCCATCGTATCATGCCGCAAAGGACAGGACGCGACCCTCGGCGCACCTTGACCGTCCCCGGAAGCGACCGCAACCTGCGCGCGCCCAAAACGTCTAGCCCGCCGTGGCGCTTTGCCTCTTCCCACTATGAAATACGCCCTGCCGTTTGCCCGCCTTGGAATCGCCGCTGCCCTCCTTGCGCCCCTGGCGGCCGTGGGCGAAACCGCCACCTGGCCGACCTGGCGCGGATCGGCCGGCACCGGCCTCGCCGCGGGAGCGAAGCCCCCGACCACTTGGAGCGACCAGCAAAACATCAAGTGGAAGGCGAAGATTCCGGGCGCGGGCTTCTCCACCCCCATTGTCTGGGGAAACCGGATTTTCCTGCTGACCGCCATCGAGACCAACGAAGAACGCCCGCCGGTGGCGACGGCGGCCCCGAGCCAGCCCGCCCCTCCCGCTGACGCTCCGCCAGCCAAGGGCGGAAAACGGGGCGGCAAAGGCGGGTTTGGCGGCGGCCCGACCCCGACAAAATTCCACGAATTCGTGGTGATGGCGCTGGATCGGAACACCGGCAAAGTGGCATGGCAGAAAACGGCGCGGCGCGAAGTCCCGCATGAGGGTCACCACGCCACGCATGGCTACGCCTCGGCCTCGCCCGCCACGGACGGCGAGCGGCTCTATGTTTCGTTCGGCTCGCGGGGGTTTTATTGCTACGACCTGGAGGGGAAATTGCTGTGGGAAAAAGATCTCGGCGACATGCGCAGCAAGCTCGGTTTCGGCGAAGGCGCCTCCCCGGCGCTGGCCGGCGATTTGTTGATCATCAATTGGGATCACGAGGACCAGTCGTTCATCGTTGGTCTCAATAAAAAGACGGGCGCGGAAGTCTGGCGCACGCTGCGGGAGGAGAAGTCTTCCTGGTCGACGCCGCTGATCGTGGAATATGAGGGCCGGCAGCAGGCTATCGTCGCGGCCTCGAAGCGCACGCGCAGCTACGATGCGAAGACCGGCCAGTTGATCTGGGAAGCCTCCGGCCTGACCGGGAATGTCATTCCCCACCCCGTCGTAGGCCACGGTCTGGTTTACGTGATGAGTGGCTTCCAGGGGAATTCGATCCAGGCGATCAAGCTTTCCTCAAAAGGCGATGTCACCGACACCGACAACATTGTGTGGAGCGCCCGGCAGAGCGCCCCCTACGTGCCGTCGCCCGTGTTGTCCGGCAACCGGCTCTACATGGGCAAGGGCAACGACGCCTACCTTTCCTGCCTGAACGCGCTGACGGGTGAACCCTTCTATCAAAACCAACCGCTGGAAGGCGTGCGCGGGTTGTACGCGTCACCGGTCGCGGCGAACGGCTACGTCTACGTGGTCGGCCGCGAAGGCACGGTGTTGGTGCTGAAGGACGCGGAGAAATACGAAGTCGTCGCCACCAACAAACTGAGCGACAAAATCGACGCCTCGCCCGCGGTGCTCGAGGGGGAGCTGTATCTCCGCGGGCACGAGTACCTGTATTGCATCGCGGAGGGTTGAGCAGCGGAACACTTGGGCGTTTCGATGTAGCGCAGGCGTCCCGCCTGCTTCCATCGACCGAGCAGGCGGGACGCCTGCGCTACTTTGGAATCACGGCAGCGCAAACGCCACGTAACTGTCGCCTTTCGCCGTCGCCAGCTTCGAGCCTCCGGCGGCGATCACGATAAATTGTTTTCCGCCGACCTCGTACGTCGCCGGCGTCGCGAAGCCGCAGGCCGGCAGTTGCGTTTGCCACAGGAGCTTCCCCGTCTTGCGATCGAACGCCCGGAAGGTGCTGTCCTTCGTCGCCGCGATGAAAAGCAGTCCGCTCGCGGTGATCACCGGCCCGCCGTAGTTTTCCGAGCCGGTGGGAGGAATTCCCTTCGCGGTGAGTTCCTTGAACTCGCCCAGTGTGACGCGCCAGAGATGCTCACCGCTGTTCAAGTCGATCGCGCTCAGCGTGCCCCACGGCGGACTGATCGCCGGGTAGCCATCCTGATCGAGGAAGCGGACATAACCGTCGAGCCGGTACGGCGTCCGCACGGTGGGCGAGCGCACCGTGGTGGCAGCCGGGCTCGCGTCACCCTCGATCTTCTCGGCGCCGAAAAGAAAATCCACCAGCGCTTGCTGCTCGCCCTCCACCAGCGCCGGGAAGCCCGGCATCATGCCTTTCCCGGTCTTGATGATCGTGAGCACCTCGCTCCGGGGGCGGCGGGCGCCCAGATCGGCCATCGAAGGAATACCGTTGGCCGGATTCCCTTTTCGCTCCGGGCCGTGACAGCCCACACAATAAGTGGAATACACGCGATTGCCCGGGCTCAGCTCCGCGAGTTCGGCCTGCTTGGGCGACTCCCGCAGCCGAGCGACCCAGGCCATCTCATTTGCATTCACATAGAGGATGCCCGCCGGATCGACCGCCGCCCCGCCCCACTCGGCTGCGCCATCGAAACCCGGAAACAGGATGGTATCGTGCCGCCCGAAAGGCACAAACGCGCCGATGCGTGCCTGCCGGAACTTGGCGAGCAGCGCCTCCCGGTTGACCGAATAGGGGTTGAGATCCTGGTCCGTCAGGGTCTGCCGCGAAAATGGCAGCGGCCGCCGCGGCACCGGCTGAGTCGGCGCGGTCTCCTCGCCCTCCGCGGCGAGATCGGATTGCGGCACCGGGACCTCGTCGATCGGAAACAACGATTCGCCCGTGTCGCGATCGAAGACCAGGACGTGGCCGGACTTCGTGACCTGCGCCACGGCGTCGATGGTGCGGCCGTCCCGCCGGATGGTCACGAGGTTGGGCGGTGACGGGAAATCGCGGTCCCAAAGATCGTGGTGCACGAACTGGTAGTGCCAGCGGAGCTTCCCGGTGCGGGCATCGAGCGCGAGCAGGCAGTTGGCGTAGAGATTCGCGCCCTTGCGATCGCCGCCCCAGAAATCCGGCGCCGCCGAGCCGGTGGGAGCGAAGATCACCCCGCGCTCGCGGTCGACCGCCATGCCGGCCCAGCAGTTGGCGGCACCCACGTTGATATTGCGGTGCGAGTCCTTCGACCAGGTTTCGTAACCGGCTTCGCCCGGCCCGGGAATGGTTTTGAACACCCAGGCGAGTTTCCCGGTGCGAATGTTAAATGCCTGGATAAACCCCGGCGCTGCCTCCGCGTTTTCGGCGAGTCGCATCGGCATGACAATGACGTCGCCGAACACCGTGCCCGGCGTGGTCGAAATAACATGCTTGTGCTGGGCGGTGTCGCCCAGGGCAGTTTTGAGGCTGGTGCGACCGTCGCTACCGAATGATGCAATCGGCTTCCCGTTGCGCGCGTCGATCGCGCACAACCAGGACTCGGCGCTGAACAGGATGCGATGATCGTCGCCCTCCGACCAATAGACGAGACCACGCAGGATCCGGTTTGCCCGGATGCCGGGCGGATAGTGCCGCCACAATTCGCGGCCGGTGGCGGCCTCGAGGGCAAACACACCATTCGCCGCCGTGAGCCCGTAGAGCACCCCGTTCACCACGATCGGGTTGCACTGCATCTCGCCGATATCGCCGGTGTGGAATTCCCACGCGACCCGCAGCTCGCTGACATTGGCCGGGGTGATCTGGTTGAGCGTGGAGTAGTGATTGCGGTCGGGTCCGCCCAGGTACTCGCGCCAGTCGGCGCCGGAGGCGGCGAAGGCTGCGGTCGGAACGGCGATTCCGAGAAGGAGGCACAGTAATCGTTTCATGGTCTATTCGGTTCGGAGGGTCTCATGGTGGCCACGAGCGTGAGCGAGTGGAGGCACGCACCCGGTGCACGCAAGCAACCACTCGCTCACGCTCGAGGCTACAAAGAACTCGTCTCAAAATCGACTTGGCAGGGGCGCCGCTGACCACGCGCGCAGACGAACATCCGAAAGCAATGCACGGGCGCCGACAAGCAGCGCCCCTACCCGGCCCGAAAAGGCGATTTCTACACCGCACCGCGACGCGCCTCGAGTTCCCGGCGGGTGGCCTCGGCCCGCAAGCGACGCCCTACAACCCAACCGCCTTACCGAATCCCCTGCTCGGTCAGCACGGGCGCGAAGGTCTCGCGGGTGATCAGCGCGCCCGCGGCGGCACGCGGAAGAAAGATTCTATTCATTCTCATCCTTGCCCGCTTTCTTCTGTTTTCCCGGTGGCGCCGCGCGGTCGGCGGCCAGTTGCGCCGGTGTCTTGAAGGCGGGAATTTTCGCTCCCACCTGCGCGCGCCAGGCCGCCAGCTGCGTGCGGAGCGCGGTGGTCTTTTCCGCCATTCGCTGTGCGAGGTTGTTGTTCTCCCCGATGTCCTCTTTGACGTTATACAACTCCACTGCGCCGGTTTCGAAAAATTCGAGCAGCTTGAAATCGCCGGCATGAATCGCGCCGACTGGCGTCGTCCGGAAGCCGGCGGGATGCACGTAGGATTCAAGATAACCGGGGAAGTGCCAGTAGATCGCGTCGCGCGCGGGCTTCACGGCGGGATTCCGCAACGTCGGCACAAAACTAAGACCATCGAGCAGATAACCGGCGCGGGGTTTTCCACCGGCGATATTGAGAAAGGTTGGGTAAATGTCGACGTGCGCCACCGGCGATTCGCTGGTCGTGCCCGGCTTCACCACGCCGGGCCAGCGCACGATGAAGGGCACGCGAATCCCGCCTTCGTAGAGCGTGCCCTTCCCCCCGCGGAGGGGCGCGTTGTCGGTGAATCCCCTTTTGTCCGACGTCGGCTCGGTTCGGGAGTAGCCGCCGACGCCACCGTTGTCGGAGGAGAAAATCACCACCGTGTTCTCCGTCAGTTTCAATTCATCGAGGCGCGCCAGGATCCGGCCGACACTCTCGTCCACGCTCTGGATCATCGCCGCATAGGTGGGATTCCAATGGGTGCCGCGCGCGGGCTTCTTCTCCCACGCGGCAACATATTCCGCCTTGGCCTGAATGGGCGTGTGCACCGCGAAATGCGGAAGATACAGGAAGAAAGGTTTGCCCTGGTGGCGACCGATGAAGTCCACCGCACGATCGGTCAGAAAGTCGGCGAGGTACTGCCCGGCCGGGGCCTCCACCTTGGGCGCGGTCTGGAAATCGAAATGCGCCCCCATGCTGACGATCGCCTCGTCGAATCCGCGCTGCAGCGGATGATACCCCTGCCCATTGCCCAGATGCCACTTGCCAAACATCCCGGTCCGGTAACCGGCGTCCTTCAGCACCTGGGCCAGGATGACCTTGTCGAGCGGGAGCAGGGATTGGTTTTCCGGGGGCAGCATCCGTCGCTCGGGCGGCGTGCCGCGTTCCAAGGTGCCGACCGTGTAAATGCCCGTGCGCGGCGCATACTGCCCGCTCATCAGGACGGCCCGCGTCGGCGCGCAATTCTGCGAGTTATAGTAACGCAGCAACCGCATCCCCTGCGACGCGAGCCGATCCAAGTTGGGCGTCGCATAGTAGCTCGACCCCTGGCAACCCAGGTCGGTCCAGCCGAGATCGTCGGCGAGGATGTAGACGATGTTGGGCGGACGCGATGCGGAGGGCGCCGCGGCGGAAAGCGATGCGCCGACGAGGTTGATCAGGAAAGCAAAAACGCGGGCGGACGATTTCATGGAGTGTGACTCGAGGGTTCGTCGAAAATGCGACGCCGGCGGGAGACCGCGAGCGCAGAGTAGTGCAGGCGTCTCGCCTGCTTACGACCC
This sequence comes from Opitutaceae bacterium, assembly GCA_046594805.1. Classification (GTDB taxonomy): domain Bacteria; phylum Verrucomicrobiota; class Verrucomicrobiia; order Opitutales; family Opitutaceae; genus ER46. The sequence goes on from JBKJRG010000295.1 coordinate 6,205, forward strand.
AGATGCAGGCGGGACGCCTGCGCTACTTCAATTTTCGTTTGTGCTTTCCGTTCCCGCTTCGATCATCCGCGCAATGTTACCTTTCGCCCGGGCGAGCCTTTGGCGGGACTGGCGGATGCTCTGCGAAACGATTGGCGAGCGCCGCGCGGGCAGCGCCCCTGAAATGCGCGCGGCGGAATACATCGCCCGGCGCTTTGCCGCGGCCGGATTGAGTGCCGTGGAAGTCGAGCCGTTCCCCTGCACCACGCTGCGGGATGCCACCGTCGACGTGCACGAGTTGCGCGGCCGCAAGTGGCGGCGGATCGAGTCGGTGACTCTGGTCGGGGCTCCGGGCACTTCGGGCTCGAAGCCAATTGAAGGGGACATCGCGTGGCTGGAGGCCCCCGAGGGATTTGTGCGACTGCGCCCCGGCAGCCTGCGCGGACGCATTGTCGCGCTCTTCGGCCCCCTGCCCACCTCTGCGGCGGCCCATCGCCGGCTCGCCGCCGCCGCACCCGCCGTGGTCATCCATGTGGACGAACGATCGCCCTTCGCCTGGACCAAGAACGACGGCGTTTATCCGCATTGGGCGCGCACGTATGGTGTGCCGCCGACCATCACCGTGCCTTACACCGATGCCTGGCGCTGGCGGCGCGACGGCGTCCGGCGACTGCGCGTCCGCGTGCAGGTGGACCTGCGGGAAGGCGAATCGCAAAACGTGATCGGTGAAGTGCGGGGGCGCGATCCGGGATTACCCGCGCTGGTCGTGACGGCCCATCACGACACTCAATGCGGCAACCCCGGAGCGGACGACAACGCCTCCGGGGTGGTTTGCGTGCTGGCGCTCGCGGGCGCATTCCGCCGCCGCCGCCCGCGACGGACCGTTCGTTTCATTTCATTTGGAGCCGAAGAGCAACTCTCGGTGGGTTCGACCGCATACGCGCGGCGCCATGCCGTCAGCCCGGCGCGGGAGGCGCTCGCAGTGAATTTCGACAGCGTGTCCTCCCCTCTCGGGCACGTCGTCCTTTCGGTGGCCGGCAGCGCCGGGCTCGCGCGTTTCACCTCGCGCGAACTGGCCCGTTTCGGCCTGGACGTCGTCGTCCACCAGGAAATCACGCCGTTCTCCGATCATTTCCCGTTCAACCGCGGCGGCGTCCCATCTGTGTGGTTCATGCGGCCGAATTTTCCGGGTGGTCGCTGGCAGCATCACAGCCCGCATGACACGCTGGCGAACGTCTCGGTGGCCGAAGTCCAGCGGCTGCTCCACGCCGTCGACCCGCTGCTGGTGGATCTCGCCGGTCGATCCACCCTCCCGTTTCCGCGGCGGATTCCGCCGGCGCAGCGGGCGGAGATCAGGCGGATTGCGGCCAGCTGCTGGGGGACCAAGGACAAGCGCCGATGACCGGCTCAACCATCCTCGTCACGGGCGCCGCGGGATTTAGACCGCTGGTGTTGACTCGCGTGCAGCGCGACGGCGTGCCGGCAAGCGGCAGCCCTACCTACGCAAACCACGCCTGGATCCGTGACGCCCCCCGCTACGCCGGCAGCGGCTTCCCCTTCGTCTCCGGTGCGAACCAGATAATCACCATGCCGACGATATAGACCAGGGTTATGATGGCCCCCGCTTTCGCATAGCTGCCGTTGAAGGTCTGCATCAGTGCACCCATCTGCAATGCGCCCACCGCCGCCAGAATCCGGCCGGCGTTGAAGGATAGGCCTTGTCCTGTGGCGCGCACCCGGGTCGGGAACAGCTCAGGCAGGTACAGCGGCAGCCAGCCGTAGAACGCGGCCGTCACCCCACCGACGATAAAGGTGAGCGTGAGGAAGTGCGTGCCATAGGTGTCGACCCCGCGGAACAGCAACCCACAGGTCAGCAGCGAACCGGCGCACATCAGGAAATACGCCACCCGCCGGCTGATGAACCCGCCAATCCAGGCCCCGAGCATGCAACCGACAATCGCACCAATGGCCGAGGCGGCCTGCGTATAGGCCTTGGCCGTGGGGTTGGCTGCGCCGGCCATCTTGTCCGCCCAGAGCGGCAGCCATTGCACCGAGCCCCACGTGCCGATCAGCGCGACGGACGACAGCGCGGTGGCCATCAGCGTCCACTTGAGCAGCGGCGGGCTGAAGATTTCCACGAGCGGACGAGTGGGGGTTTTGGCGGTGGCAACCGCCTCGCGCCATTTCTCGGACTCCGGGACGAAGAGGCGGATGGCAAAGGTCAACAAAGCCGGAATGGCGCCGATCAGCGCGACCCAGCGCCAGGAATCGATGGTGACCTTGAAGAACATCCCAATGATGGCGATGAGCGCAAAACCCACGTTGGCCGCGGCGCCAATCACACCCGCCATGAGCGGCCGGTGTTTTTCCGGCCACACTTCCATCACGAGCGCCACGCCGAGCGACCATTCGCCGCCCATGCCGAGCGCCGCGACGAAGCGCGTCGCCGCCAGGTGCCACGGTTCCCGCGCAAAATAAACGAGCCCGGTGAACAGCGAGTAGCACAGGATGCTCAGCGCCATCGCCTTTACCCGCCCAATTCTGTCCCCCAGCCAGCCGAAAATCACGCCGCCGGCGGCCGCACCGAGGAGAAACATCGCAGTCACGATGCCCATCCAGTGCCCGACAAAGGCGTCGGTGAGCGGGAGCCCTTGCGCGTTCTGCATCTCGAGCAGGGCGGGTCGGGCGATGAGCGGGAATATGCCCATTTCCAAACCGTCGAACATCCAGCCGAGGAACGCGGCGATGAGGACGGAGTACAGGCGTTTCTTGGAGGTTTTCTCCGGGTGGGGGGGCGAAAGCATAGGGTGGAAAATAAACTGGATGGCTTCGTCAGAAACAAGCCTCAGGGCGACGCATCGACTTTCAACACGGCCGGCGTGGCATAGCCGTTCCAAAACGCATCCAGGCGCGCACGGTCGGGGGGCCCGTCCGCGGCGACGAAGCGGAAACGCACGACGTAGGGTTTGCCCGGCTCGATCGAAAACTCGCCCAGTTGCTGCGGGACGAAAGACATGTACGGCATATCCGGGTGGAGCCGCATTGGCTGCGGCGCGCGGAAATTCTCCGGATGACCCAGGATCGCCGTGCCCGCGATCGCGCCATCAAGCCGCCCGCCGAGGTAACACCATTTCCCGCGGGTTTTGTTGCCCTTGATCCGATCCGTGTCGCCGTTCGAGGTGAGAAAAAGCGCCGCGTCCCCCTTGCCGTTCCACGCGCTGGCGCCGCGAAACCCAAAGCTGCCATAATGGTACTCCGGCAGCACGAGGGGATCCTTCGTCGCGCACGTCTGGGTGATGACCAAATCGAACATCCGCACCGGCACCACGCCGGCGGCGGCTGGAAAATCATACGCCGTCACCTGCCACGTTTCATTGAGCGCCACGACCGGCGCCGGCGCGGAAAGATCCACCATCTGCAGGCGCGCCACGAAGCCACCGTGGACCGGGCCCTCCCACGTGCGCTCGAGAGCCACGAAATCCTCGGCGCCGGTTTTCGTGCCTTTTTTCGTGTCCACGTTCCAAAAGTCCGGCGCGCGGCCCTGGAACCTGGTCTTGGTCCAGGGCGACCAGATGCCGTGGTGGTGGGGGTGATTCGACGGATAGTCGTCGGTCACAATCCTGCCGGACGGCGTAAAGACCGGATGGATGTAACCCGCGCGCTTCAGCTCGGGTTTGATGTCCGGCCGCGGCAGCGCCTCCTTGTCCATCTGGTAGTCGAAGACCGGCTTGCCTCCGACGAGAACGTGCAGTTTGCCGGTGTCGCGCTTCACTTCCACGCCGCCGGCCGGCTTGCCCGAACCCCCGAGGGTAAACGTCAGGGTCTCGCCGGCTTTTTGCGTTGGGATGACAAAGCGGGCCGCCCCGCCGCTCTCCACCTGCAGGGGCAGAGTTCCACCGGTGGCCGCCTGCACCACCGTCGCACCTTTGGCGGCCGCAGGCAGGGGGAAATCGACGACGACACCCGCGCGCTCCTCATTCGATGCCATGACCGTCACCGTTTGGGCTGCGGCCAGCGCTGTCGGGGCAAACCAACCCGCGGCCACGAGAGCCGCCACAGCCAGGCGAGGTAATGCGGTCATGGGGAGAAAGACTGTGCCGACGAAGCCACACACCGGCGCGCCGTGCAAGCCCTCGCGCCGGCCAAGCGGAAAAAACGCGCGACCGCCGAGGTTAACCGCCCAGCTGCCCGTCTCTATTTATTGCCGGCGGTGATCTTTCAGGATCATCTTGACCGCGGTGGAGAAGATGCGGCCCTAATCTGAGTTATCATCGAACCATGACCCGCCGCAAGCGTACGCAATTCTGGGGCACCCACCCCGACGACGACCGACTCGTCCTCGAAATTCTCGCCGGGCACAAAACCGCGACCGTCTGCAAAGCGGATGAATACTATCTGGTCCTCGGTGAATTCGATGACGGCAGCATGCTGATCGGCGATCTCATCGACGTGCACGATCTCCGCGGCCGCCTGCGCTGCGTGATCCGCATTACCGACGTTTATTCGGTGAAGTTCGGCGCGATCCCGGAGACACTCTGGCGCGGCGAAGGGTGCGACAGCGCCGAGCATTTCCGCGAAGTCCACCGCCAATGCTGGCCGGATTATCGGCTCGACGATGACTTCGAGATGATGGCGACGCACTTCGATCTCGTGGTCACGCCGTAAGGCGGTTCCGCCCGGGCATGGTAGCTGCGAGCGGGAGCGAGCGGTGGTTCTCCGCTCGCTCACGCTCGCGGCTACGATCGGCCTCGCCCGGCCGCGCCGGTCTCACTCGTTAAGCTCGTCCCGCTTCTTCGCGGCCTCGTCATCGGCCTTCAACTTCTCGGCCGCAGCGGGATCGAGCGCGGCTTCGCGTTCCTTGAGCTTGCGCTCCCACGCGCGCAAATCCTCGGCGCGCTGCTCCTGCTCGATTTCTTTTTCCTGCTGCGCCTGCACCTTATCGAAAAGCTTGGTTTCGGATTCGTCGAGGAATTGCTCTCTTTCCCGCTGGGCCTGCTTGGCCTCCTTCAGCGTTTCCTCCTGCCGCTCGAGCTCCTCGCGGAGCTTTTCCAGCGCGGCCTTTTCCTCCGGGGAAACCACCGCCTGGGCCGGGGCCTTCCGCGACGCCGCCAGTAGTTGCTCCCGCGCGGTCAGCAGCGCCTCCATTTCGGCCAGGTCCCGCTCGCGGTCAGCCAGGCGCGCCTCGTTCTCGGTGATCGCCCGTTCGCGGTCGGCCAGGGCCAGCTCGAGCTGACGCAACGTTCGCTCGAGCTCCCCGGCCTGCGCCGCACTGGCGGCCGCGCCGGCGCTGATGAAGGGCGCCCGGGTGGCGGTGACAATCGCCTTGATCGACTCGCGCGCCGCGGCGGAAGCTTCCGAGACTTCGAAAGGGGAACGCGTGGACGCGACCCGGCGGCGCAGTGAAAGCGTCGGCGCGGCAGTCTTCGCAGCGGGAAACTTGATCGGGCCGGGTTCGGACATTTCGGGCTACTTCTTCGAGAACCAGCCAAACAATCCCGCTTTCTTCTTTTCGCCAGCCGCCACGGGTGCGGCCACCCGTAAGTAAGGCCGGAGCAACTCTACCGCCTGTTTTTCAATGGCAGGATTATTCAGCACCACGAAGTGCCGTTCGAGTGATCCCCCCGCGGCGACGTCCTTCTCGATGGCGGCCAGCTCTTCCCGAAACCAGGTGGTCGCGCGCTCGGTTCGCGCCACGGCATCGGGTGCCCGCGCCGCGTGGGCCAGCGCCTCCACCAAGTGGAGTCCTTTTTGTCCGCGGCGAAACGGCAGGACTTCCGCCAAGGCGGCTTCGTCGACGTGCGACAACGCATTGAGCAGCTTTCGAAAATCGCCACCCACAATCACGTTTTGCGACATGGTCTGCGCAAACACGCCGAACTCGCCCAGGGTGGAAAGGTTCTCGAGCTTGCAGAACTCAATCGTGCCGGTCTCCAGCCCGGTCAGGGTGATGGGGAAATTCTCCGGGATGTTCAGCTTGGCGAGATTCTTGAGCAGGGGATTATCCCGCTCCGCCGCCGCAGCGGTCTGCTCCACCATGTCCCCAAAGGGGCTGTCGAACGCCAGCGTTTCC
>JBKJRG010000345.1:0-10862 GCA_046594805.1 Opitutaceae bacterium
CGCAATCCAGCCGACGGCGGAGAGCATCTTCACCCGTGGAAAATCCACCTTCGCATTCGCGAGGTGGTGCAGCGCCAGCGAGTTTCCCAGCGCGAGCGTGGGCACGTAGAGTGCGCAATAAAGGATGAGCGTGGGATAGAAGGTTGCGAACGTGGTGCACCGCGGGAGCAAGCAAAGCACGATGCCGCCGAGGATGCCGAACACGGCGAGCAGTTTCTCCGACGCAAAGTAGCGGTCGGCGATCAGCCCGACGATGAAGGGAGAGATCATCGCCCCGATCGCGAAGGCGCCATACGCGAGGCCAATCTGGAATCCCTCGAACTTGAGCGTGTTGGCCAGATAAGCACCCATGCTCACGTACCAGGCCCCCCAGATGAAGTACTGGAGGAACATGAAGACCGAGAGCCGGAGCTTGATCGCAGATTGCGAGTGGGGGGTCATGGCGGGAGGGGTTGGGGGGAGGGCAGCGGGGCAAAGAAGAAATGGGGAAACAGCAAAAAGAAGAAACTCGGCTGCGAAAGCTTCTCATTTCTTCTTTCTGCCATTTTCTATTTCAGCGGATGCAGCTCGATATTGCGGTAATAAATCTCCGCTCCCTCCGACTGCAGGAAAATCCGGCCTTCATTGAAGGAGCCATCCCAGCCTTCCATCACCTTCTCGCCGTTCACGAAATAGGTGACGTTGCCGCCATCGCAGATGGCTTCGAGCTTGTTCCATTCGCCGACGGGTTTCTCCGCGTCCGCCTTCCCGCGAAAGCCGAGGACGTCTTTCCACGTCGGATCGCGCCGCAGCCAGTCGATCCGGCCGCCTTTGAATTCCTTGGGTTCCCCATTCGGATTCCACCGCTTGGTGTCGGGCGTGACCTTGGTCTTCATCGTCGGGACAATGGGATCGGGCTGTCCGCGTTCGTAACCGCCCACGAGGATGACGTCCCCCGTCCCGCCTTCGATAATCTGGAATTCAACGGAGCGCATCCACGCCCCGTTGAAGGTCTTGGTGTAGTTGCCTTCCTCGCCCTGGCAGTGAAAGAGGATGCCGGCATCGCGCGCCTTGTCCTTCCGCGGCTCCCACGTCACCAGTCCCCAGCGGAATTCAGCCACGAAGCGGTAATTCGTGTAGCGTTCCTTCGTGATAATCCCGCCGAAATATTTTCCACTGGCGCGAATCGCCGGCGCGCCATCGATCTGGTCGACCACGGTGAACACGTGATCCGGATCCGCTTTGCCGTGCTTGGTCGTCCAGGTGGTGAAATTCGAGAGGTCCTTGCCGTTGAAGAGGGCGATTTTTTCGCGCGGCTCGATTGGGGCGCGGGTTTCCGTCGCCGTGATCGACGCGACGGCGCAGGTAAGGCCGACCAGCAGAGTGAGGAGTGATTTCATGGAAGATTTGGTCTGGGTTGGAGCGGCTTTGTGTTTGTAGTTCCGCCTTCAGGCGAAATCCAGGCGCCGGATCGCCTGAAGAAAGAACTACAAACAAAGGCCGCGTTTTCTTGCGTCGTTTCGATCAATGCATCTCCACCTGGCAGGATCCAATCCCACCGCGGAAAAAGTTGAACTGTACATTCGGGTGATCGGCCAGCAGCGACATCGGCACCGCGCTATCCATGATCCGCTTGCCAATCATCAGCGTGGTCAGCCGCTGGCCAAACGGGCTGTCGTGCATGCCCGCCTGCCAGATCGAAACCTTCTCCGCCTGCCACGTCTCCACCGGCCCAACGGTCAGCGCCTGCGTCGGCACCATGGAGATGTTGCCGCCGCCCGAGGTACGCGCGTTTTGCGCGAGCGTGATGGGATGCAGGTCCACCACACGCGTACCGAGCTTGCGAAATTCCGCCGGCGAAGGCGGCGCATCCTGGTAGGCCCCGGTGCGTTTCACCGGATCGTTGAACGCCCAGTGCTTGGTGTCGCCCTGCCCGCCCTGCATCACGGCGCAGCGCACGCCTTGCCAGCTTTTCGTGTACGTCGTCAAATCCGCCTTCGGAAAATGGAGGTTCGCCTCCGGCATTGCCAGCTCCTTTCGAATCCGGCCGAAACAGAGCTCGCGGTCCGCGCGCTCGAACGAAAGCGGATGCGTGACCGGCGCCTCCTTCCCGTCGAGGTACCATTCATCCATGCCCCAGAAATGCGCATGTCGGAGCGAAAGTCCCAGCTCGTTGACCAGCCGCGCCACCAGCGGTAATTGCTCGGTCGGGCCGATGGGCCCGCAAATGCCCACCGGCTTGTCCGCCGTGGCCTGCCGCCAGGCGGTGATGTACTCCAGCGCCTCGGCCAGATAAAATTCCTCAAGCGTGTCGTAGAAGATCACGCGGAACCCGTCGCGCGAAAGTTTCTCCATGTCCGCCGGCGTCAGCCGGGCGGCCTCCTCGATCAACGCGTCGTCGAGCGTGGTGTAGTCCCACCAGTCCGGCGCGATGCTGCTCAGTTTTCTTGGCATAAGGTGCGGGTCGGTGACCGAGCTTGGTTCAGCCCGACCCTTTGGCGAGTCCACGTTCATAAGCCCGGTTCACAAGGTATTTCCGACCAAGCGCCTCCCGGAGCGGATCGGCGTCCGGGGCGCAGAATCCCATGTGTGAATGGCGCCGCCAGCCTTCAGCCACCTTGAAGCGGCGCGACATCCGGCCGACCTCCCGCGCCATGACTTCCATCTGCCGCAGATAGGAATTCATGCCTTGCGTGGCCTGAAGCCAGCCGTGCTGGCTTTCGTGGCAGGCGAGCGCGGCGAGTTTTTGCTTCTGCACCGTCGCGGTGTCGACAAATGCACCCGCCACAATCCTTCGCCGCAGGTTGTCGCACAGGCCATGCGGCATCGCGTGGTAAACCGTCGCATCGCCGGACCAGGCTGCGAGGCGCGGCCGCGAAACCAAATTCGGAATTCCGCGCACGAACGTCGCCGTCACCGCGAGCCGGCAGGTGGTGGTGTGATCCTCCATGTAATCCTCCGGCGAATGCGTCAGCACGATGGTCGGCCGCACTCGCCGGACGATGGCCGAGACCGCACGCAGCAGCGGCAGCGAATAGAGTACCTCGAGGTCGTTGCACTGGCTCTCATGATACTCGGCGCCGAGCAGGGCCGCGGCCTGCTGCGCTTCCTGGCGCCGAATCCGGCGCAGGGCCGGCGCCCGGTGCACCAGACTGCCCGCGCACCCATTCGCCACATTGAGATAGTGGATCCGGTAGCCGGCTTCGCGCAGCAGGCACAAGGTGCCGGCCATCGAGAACTCGATGTCGTCCGGATGCGCCGCAATCGCGATGGCCGAGCGCTCAGCCATTGACCTCGGAGATTTTCACCGTCCGCCCCTCGCGCGCCGATTGATCCGCGGCCAGGACGACGAAGTGGGATTTCAGCGATTCCTCCAGCGAGGTCAGCGGCATGTTCTTTCCGCCCTCCACCGCGTCGAAGAAGGCCTGGAACTGGCTCTGGTACGGGTGATCGGATACGTCGCCCGAATCGAGCATCTTCATCGCGAGCCCGCTCCACTGGTGCTTGTTCACTCCGAGTTTGTTCGAGTGGAATTTATTATCGAGCAGGCTGCCCTCGCTGCCAACCAGGTGGGTGTGGAAATAATACGGCTGGAAGCAGTCGATGACCGACGCGCACTTGCCCAGCGAGCCGTCGCCAAACCGCAACACACTGACGCTCGTCGTCGGGTATTTGTACTGGGCAAAGATCGGGTTGGAAGAAACTGTCGTGTGGCTCGTCACGCTCTCCACGTCGCCGCCCATGCAGAGGAGCAATGCATCCATGGCGTGGCACCCGGCCGAGAGCAGGCTGCTGCCGCCCGATTCCTTCGATGTGTTCCAGCGGAACTGGCCATACCACGGCCCGATGCCGTGGTAGTAGTCGACCTCGCCGTAGTGGAGCTTGCCCAGCAGGCCTTGGTCGATGACGGCCCTCGTCGCGACCATCTGGCTCGAGAACCGGCACTCGAAGCACACGCACGTTTTCACCTTTGCCGCTTTCACCGCGGCCGCGACGCGCTTGGCGTCGGGCAGCGTCAGCGTGATCGGCTTCTCGATGATGAGGTGCTTGCCGGCCTGGGCCGCCGCCACGATGTGGTCGGCATGCTGGTGCGGGTAACTGCAGACCGAAACAATGTGCAGGTTCGGGTCGGCGAGCATCTGCGCGAGGTCAGTGTAGCACGTGATCTTGCCGCCATGCTTGGCGCTGACCTCCGCGGAATTCTGGGGTCGCGACGAGTAGATCGCCGTGACCTGCGCGTTGGACGTGCCGTTGATCGCGGCGATGTGTGCGCCTGCGACCCAGCCATAGCCAATGATGCCTACGTTGTATTTTTTCATGGAATTAACTGAGGGGTGCCGCTCGCGGGCCGTACTGGCGCACGGGCGCGGAATCGCCCTGATGCACTCGTTTTGATCGCAAAGGTCAAAACGTTCCTTTGAGTCCCACCGCGAGCGCAATCCCGAACTCCGACGTCCGATTCTGCTTCGCGTAGTTCGGCGTGACTTCCCCGTAGCGGAGGAGGGTCTGCGGCACGTTCAACACATTGTTGGCACTCGCGACGAAGCTGAGCCGCTTGGTCAACTGGTACGAACCGTTGAGGTCCATCGTCGTGCGGGCGCCGATGTATTGGAACGCATCGGGTGCGAAGGCGGGCATGGCCGTGCGTTTGTCCAATCCCCGGTAATTCCACCGCGCCACGAATGAGACCCGCTTCCAGTTGAACGATGCGCCCCAATTCCCGCTCAAGGGAATAAAGCTGGTGAAATCCGCCTGCCGGTTGCCTTCCAGCTTCAGCTTGGTGGCGTTGGCGAAGACGGTAAAGTGACTGCCCCACCGGCCCAGGCGCCGCAAGGACTGCCGGAAGTTGAACTCTGCGCCGGTGATCTTCGCATCGCCGGCATTGAATTTGGTACTGAGATTCCAGCCCGCATAACGCGCGTCGAGCCCGAGTTCCTCGAGGTAGGCCGGGGTGGCGAGCCGCACATCGGCGCCAAAGAAATTCTTGATTTCCTTCAGGAACAGCCCCGCGCTGAAAACGCCGCCGCCGTCGGTGTAGTACTCAAAAGACAGGTCGTAATTTTCGGCCGTCCATGGTTTCAGTCCCGTGTTCCGCACCGTGATGGTGCCCCGGACAATCGCCGGGTTGTTTTGATCCTGCTCGTTGAGATCGCTCTCAACGAAGGTGGCGTTCGGGACGATGTCGTTCAGATCGGGCCGGCCGTAGGTTTTCGCATAGGCCGCCCGCACGAGGAAATTTTCCGTGGCCTCGAAATTCAAGTGCAGGCTCGGGTAGTAGCCGTCGAACGTCCGCGCCGCCCGGTAGGCCCGTTCCTTGCGCGTCAGCCGCAGTTCCTCCATCGAGCCCGCGGCCCCCGCCTCTGTCTTCCGGATGCGGACCCCCGCCCCGTCCCGGGCAAAGGTCCCGTTCGCGTTGCGCACGAATGCCGCCGCCGGATCGAACAATGGGCCCTCACCAGAGTCCTTGGTTTCTTCGAAACGGACCCCGGTCAGGACATTCAGCCGGTTCTTGAACAGGCGCGCCTCCGCCTGCACGTACCCCGCCGTCACGGTTTCCTCGAGGTATTCCGAACCCGTGATGCGGGACGCCTCGGCGGCGACCAGGTTGGCCGGAGTCCGGGAGAATAGCGTCAGCGCGTCATACGCCCGGTTCACCGAAATCCACGGCACATTCCTGAATCCGTAATGAGAATCCTGGTTCCGATATGACTGCATCTGGTAGGGCGCGGCCGAATCCGGGGTGAGCGGATTGCCGTCCGGCCCGTTATACGTCCACGTCTTCGTCTGCACGCGCGCATCCACGTTCAGGACGCTGCGGAACGCGCCCACTTGCAGCGCCGTCGGAAACGGCAGGAGATTGAAACGGCGGCGCAGGTTCAGGTTGGCCGATTTCAGCGTAGAGTTATTGTCGTACGGCTGCTCGGTTCCGGTCGACAGCGTGTAATTGTTGATGTCGTAAATGTTCACCTCCCGGTTCGTGTTATCGAAGGCTTGAATCGTCCGGGGCCGATCGAGCACCACGTCCAGCAACGACACCCGGACTGGAACATTGAGCGTGGCCGAGATTGACCCGAAATGCCCGGGATTCGGGCGGGAACGATCCGAGAGCGACGTATTGACTCCGCCGTCAATCTTCCACTGGCCGTCGTCGAAGCGATATTTCAGGTTCAGCCCGTCGGTGCCGCCCTCGAATGATTGGGATCCTCCCGTGAGGTTGACCGCGCCACGGCCGGTCGCACCGACGGTGAAGTTTTCCCCGAAGCTGAACGGGGTCCCGGTCGCCGGGAGCGGTGCGGCCACGGTACCCGCGTTCATCGCCCAGGTCTGGGTTCCGATATAGGTTTTGTAAGTGTTCCGCTGCGCGTTGAAGGACAGCACGGAGTTGGGCGTCACGCGCCAATCAGCCTTGAGCCCGAAATTGGTCCGCGACTGGCTCCGCGGACCATCCTGCAAGGTGTACTGCTGCAGGTACGGACGGGCAAACGTGGCGCCCGTGCCGGTTCCGCCGGCATTGAACAGCGTCGTCGAGAGATGCTGTTCGTTGTATTTGTTGCTCTGCATGCCGGTGACGACGATCCCGAAATTCTTGTTCACCGGCAGCGTGTAATCGAATTCGAAGCCCGGCTGAATCTTGCGCGTCGGGTGATCGCCGTTGGTGTGCGGCGTCTTTTTCAGCGTGAGATTTTCATGGTTGGCGATGAGTGTGACACCATAGTTCAACCGCGCCTTGCTGCGCTCAAACGCGCTCTTCGTCACCATGTTGACCGAGCCGGCGAGCGAGTCCGCCGGCGTCGAGGGCGTCGGGACCTTCGTCACCTCGATGCGGGAAATGTTGTTCAACGCGAGGGTGTTCATGTTGAAATTGCGCCCCGGCGACGCGTTGGCGCTGACCATCGACGCGCCATCCGAGGTAAACGTCGTCATCGCCCCGCCGATGCCGCGCACCGATATGCCGATGATTTCCACTTCACTGTATTCCGCCGTCAGCCCGGGCATGAATTTCATGAACTCACCGACGTTGCTGCCCAGCACGTCGCCCAGCTCGTCCGTGGCCATCACGTTCTTGATGTTCGGGGCAAAGCGCTGCTCGTTGATCGCGATGGCGCGGCCGTCCGTTTCCTTGTTCGAGGTCACGAGAAACTGGTCGAGCTTCACCACATCCGCCACCGCGCCATAGCGGGCCTTGCTGGTCAGCTCGACATTGCGTTCGATTGTCCCGCCCGACGGCACGGTCACGGTGACGTCCTGGGTATCGAGGTCCGTGTAGAACACCTCGAGGGTGACGGGGCCCGGGGGGACGTCGACGAGCCGGAAATGGCCGGACTGGTCGGTGTACGCGACCAGGTCGGTGCCTTTCACGGCGACCCGCGCTTTGTTAAGGTAATTTCCCGTCACCAGGTTTTGAACCCGGCCGGTAATCGCGCCGTCGCCTCGGGCGGCGGTGGCGGGTTGGGCGCAAACCGACGACGCGGGGGCGAGGGCGGCGAGGAGGATCAGCAACAGGAGGGGGAGAGTACGGTTCATGGCAGTGGAGGTTGGCAAACGTGGTAGAGGGGAAAAAACGATTCAGCCGCCATCAGCTAGTCGCGTGCCGCGGCAGCCGCAGCGGATTTGTCGCGGGTTTTCATTTCAATGGCGAGTCGAAGGAGCGCAGCAGTGATCAGGGACGATGCCTCGACCTCGAGCCGGTTGGTGCCGACCCAGGTTTCGTAGCCGCCCAGCTCGTGCTGCGCGGGCGTGGGGAGATAGCCGAGGTAGCCGTTGGCGAGCCCCACCGTGAAGGCCTTCGGCCACGGCGCCTTCGCTTTCAACTCCAGCCCGGTTTCGGCAAACGCCTCGGCCGGGATCGTGAACACCGCGACGTCCCCGATTCGCAGCGCCTGCAAGGGCAGCGTCGTGGTCGCGGGTGCCTCGGCCCGTTGCAGCACGCGCTGCGCGTAGACCTTCTCCAGCGGATGCCAGCCGGGCCCGCCGGCCGGCCGGGCCAGAAGCTCGCGTGCGCGGGTGACCATCTCAGGCGGCGGACGGCGCGATTTCACCGTCAGCTCTTCGTGGCGGCAATCGAGCGGCACCCAGTCCCGGTATTCGATCCCCGACAGGGCGCCGAAAACTTCCGCGGCGACGGCGGTTGCCACGCGGTGCATTTGCTCGAACGGCGGTTGCGCCACCCGCGGCGCCCGAAAATCGATGTTGTTCACATCGCCGCTCGTGCCATTGGCCAGCAGCGCCACGAACGGCGGCACGCCGGGTGGTGGTGGAGCGGCGCCGAGCAGTTGGCCCACGCGGGCGCAAAACACCGCAAAATAATCCGCCGAGACCACGCCGGCCGGCACGCCGCCGACATAGTGCAACGAATAGGTGGCGAAAACCGCGAGGGGGCGGCCATCCTTTGCCTGCACGGAAATGAACGGGATTTCCGGATCGGTCGGTCCCGCCGGTTGGAGCAGGCCCGGCGAACCCGGTGGCGGATTCATCCGGACCGTGTCCACGCCGCCAAAGGGATTTCGTCGGAGCGCTTCGTCGCCCACCCGCCAGCGGCGATTGAACACCTGCGAGGGTGCGCTGCCGCTACCCCACCCGATTCGCGCCGGTTCGAGCTGGTTAATGGCACGTTGGATCGTGTCCGCGACGCGAGTGGCAATGAACCGTTGGTAGGCGGCGATGTCGGCCGGGCCGCGGCCTGCGCTCGGCCCGATGGAGGTTTCCGTGCCAGCCGTCGTCGCCGAATGAGTGTGCGTGGCGGAGATCATGATCGCCGCCGGGTCGAGGCCGCTGGCCGCCTGCGTCAACCGTTTCGCCTCGTCGCAAACTTCGCGAGGCAATCCGATGTTGTCACAGACCACCAACGCCAGCCGTTGCGTGCCGTCATCCAGCACCAGCGCCCGCACCTGCAAGGGATCATGGATGTGCTTGGCCGGAGTGGGACTGAACCCTCCGATGATCATCGCACCGAGCTCCGGCGTGATGTCGCCCGTCGCCGCGCCCGCCCGGAACACGCGCTCCGCCCCACCCGCCGGGGTGCCCGCCGACATCCCCAGCAGCAGTGCGGGAAGAAAGACGCGGCGCGCGCACACAGATCCGGGGATTCGTCGGGCACGGCGCATCACGTGCTCTCCACGGTGGCAGCCCCGCCCGGCGGTGCAACCCTCCCGCGCAGGGGCGAGCGAAAGGTGCACGATCGCTCACATGGCCCTCCCCAGCCCGCATGCGCGCATATGCACGCTTTGACCGTAACTGCGCGCCAGGGTTGAGTTTGCTCCCCTCCGCCCCCATCCCTTGCCGCGCCCTCATGCTCACGGCTGAACGCCATCGCGCGATCCTGCGCCTCCTTGCCGAAAAAGGCCGCATCACCGTGGCCGAGATTGCGCAGCGGTTCGACCTCTCGCATGCCACCGCCCGGCGCGACGCGGTGGTGCTGGCCGATGCGGGCAAGGCGGCGCGCGCCCATGGCGGTCTGCTCCCGGCGAATTTTTTCCACAGCGAGCCCCACTTTCGGGCCAAGGCCGACCGGCAGATGGGCATCAAGGCGCGCATCGCCCGCAAGGCGGCGGACCTGCTGCCCCATGAAGGCAATGTCTTTGTCGACTCCGGCACGACCTGCCTCGAAGTCGGGCGGCTGCTGATCGAGCGGCCAAACCTCCGCGTGTTCACCAATTCGATCCCGCTGCTGGCGCACGCCGCGCAGGCCCAGGCCACCTTGACCGGCATCGGTGGGGAGGCGCGCAAGGTATCGCTCGCGCTTACCGGCGCCCTCGCCCAGACGTGGCTGTCACATTTGCGTTTCGACTCTGTCGTGATCGGCGCGTCGGGTCTCGATCTCGCCACTGGCGCCTATACCACCGAAATCCACGAGGCCGCCATCAAAGCCGAAGTGCTGCGCCGCTCGACCTTCCGCGTGCTGGTAGCCGACGCGGAAAAGTGGAATCAGCCCGCCGCGGTGCACTTCGCCCCGTGGAATGCGTTCACCTCCGTCGTGACCAACCAGCAATTGCCCCGCGACGCCCGGCTCAAGCTGGCCGCGCAAAACGTGAAATTCTGCCTCGTCTAAACTGCATGAAAACCGCCCGCCTCCACCGCCTCTTCAATCCCAAGACTAACCGCTGCTTCGATGTCGCCATCGATCACGGCTTCTTCAACGAAGCGTCTTTCCTGGCCGGCATCGAGAACATGCCCCAGACCATCGCGACCCTGGTCGAGGCAGCGCCCGATGCGATTCAGCTCACGGTCGGTCAGGCGCGTCACCTGCAGCAGCTTCCCGTGCGCGGCAAGCCCGCCCTCGTCCTGCGCACCGACGTCGCGAATGTCTACGGCACCCAGCTTCCGCGGGCTTTGTTTTCCCGGATGATCGAGGAGCCAGTCCTCCAGGCTGTCCGGCTCGACGCCACCAGCGTCGTCGTGAACCTTTTCCGAATTCCGGATCAGCCCGAGGTCGGTGACCAGTGCGTGCAGAATATCCTGCGCCTGAAACCCGCCTGTGATCACTATGGCATGCCGCTGATGATCGAACCGCTGGTCTTTCGGCCGAATGCCAGCGCCGGCGGTTACATGGTCGATGGTGACCCGCAGAAGATTATTCCGCTCGTCCGGCAGGCGGTCGAACTCGGGGCCGACATCATCAAGGCGGATCCCACCGATGACGTTTCGCACTATCACAAGGTAATCCAAACCGCGGGCGGCATACCCGTCCTGGTCCGGGGCGGCGGCAAAACGTCCGAGCGGGAAATCCTGGTCCGCACCGCCGCGCTCCTCGAGCAGGGTGCGGCCGGCATCGTCTATGGCCGCAATATCATCCAGCATCCGCACCCCGCCGGCATCACCCGCGCGCTCATGGCCGTGGTCCACGAGCGGATGAAGCCCGACGAGGCGCTCCAGCGGTTTTGCCC
>JBKJRG010000377.1:0-8894 GCA_046594805.1 Opitutaceae bacterium
CGGCCAGAAAAAGATTTCCGCCGGCAGCCACCGCCGCCGCGAAGGCCGCCATGAAGCGCGCGGGGTCACGTTCCTGCACGACCGTGCTTTCCCCTCCCGTCTCCTTTGTCGCGGCGGTCGTTGCCCAGAGCTGTCGCGCTAGCTCACTGCGTTCCATGCCGCCTCCGCGTTGATCCGAGTCACGTCCTCCGCCCGAATAAACGCGCCCCCGGCCGGGCCGTCGAATCGCCCGTCCGCGAAAAGGGGCCACACGCCAAACCCCAGTGCCAGGCGTTCGCCGCCGGTGGGAGACCAGCCGAAGGCCAGCCGCAGCGCGGTTCGCGCCCCCACCGCGGTTTCCAGCGCGGAGGAAAACACCACGCGAGCCTTCGCCTTCGCCAGCCGGGCCATCGCCGCCGCCGGATCGCCCAGCAGCAACGGCTTCACCACGAAAATGCCCGGCCATCCCGCCCCGAGCCAGCGCTCGATATCGCCTTCCCCCACCAGCGATTCGTCGAGTGCAATCGGCGTCGGAAAATCTGCCGCCAATCCCAGCAACATGTCCTCGGTCCGACGTTGCCGGGAAGCGCCCTCCGCAGCCGGAGCGAAGCAGGGTTGTTCCAAAAACTCCACCGGCCGATCCGCGCAACGCTCCAGACAGCGCTCCGCGCGCCGCCGATCCCATGCGCCATTCGCATCGAGTCGCAACTTGCCGCCCGACGGCAACCGCGCGCAAAGGTCGTCCAGGAGCGCCAGTTCATCGCCGATGTCACCCACGCCCACTTTCCACTTGAAGACGCGAAACCCAATCTCCGCCTTGGGCTCGATCAACGCCAAGGCCGCGCGGCCCGCCGGCAGCAACGCCGCAATCCCCAGGGTAGCCGTCTTGGCCGTGCCGGGCGCTCCGTCAGCGGCCGCGTGGGAATCGGCCACTTGCTTAAGGTCGGATTGCGCGGCGGCGATGGCATGACGCAAACAGCCCAGTCGGGCCGGAATAGCTTCAAGCCGGTCCGACTCGATCCACTCGCCCAGGTCCCGGCACACCGCCTCGACTTCGTCGACGGTTTCAGTCCCAAACCACGGAATCGGTGCGGCTTCGCCGAAACCCGCCCCCTCGGCCGCCCCTTCCCCGGCATCCTGCAAGCGCACAAAAACGCCCTCCCGCTCCGCCCAGGGTCCATGCGCCGTCCGTACCGGCGCACGAAACGGCAGCCGGTACCGGCGAAACTGGAAACGATAGCGCATGGTTTGCGTAGTCGGGGTTTATCCCTGGCCCGTCAGGGGTAAAGCCCCGCCTGCACCTTGGACGAAGTTTCCATTTGCGCTCTGTGCGCCCAGGCCTACTCCGTTCATGGCAACTCATGACCAAGGTTGCCTCGCCCTCCGCCTCCGCCGCTGCTTCGCCGGACACCGAATATTACCTGCCGGCCGACGCGTTTTTCCGCGCCAACCTGCCCACGGCGCTGACCTTCGACGACGTTTCGCTCGCGACGCTCTATTCGGAGATTCTGCCCAGGGAGGCCGACACCTCGACCGTGCTGAGCGAGGGGCTGCGCCTGCAGATTCCGATCATTTCGTCCGACATGGACACCGTGACCGAGTCGCGCATGGCCATCGCGATGGCCTTGAACGGCGGGCTCGGGCTGATCCATTACAACATGCCGGCGAAGGAACAGGTGAAGGAAGTTGCGCGGGTGAAGCGGCACATCCACGGCCTGATCCAGGACCCCATCACCGTCACGCCCGGCCAGCTCATCGGCGAGCTGTTGGAGATGATCGAGGCGAAGCGCTTCGCGTTCTCCACGTTCCCCGTCGTCGACGGCAAGGGCAAACTCGCCGGCCTGCTCTCCGGCAACGTGGTCAAGGATCGCTACAAGACGAAAAAAGTTTCCGAGGTGATGACCGCCCGGGCCCAGCTGATCACGGAAAACAAGCGCACAGCGGCGAAGGATCCGATCAAGGCGGCGGACCGCTTTTTCACCGCCAATGTGGGCATCAACAAAATGCTGGTCGTCGACGACGACGATTACCTGCACGGCCTGATCACCGCCTCCGACGTCGAGCGGATTACCGAAGAGTCGAAATCGCGCCGCAAGCCGGCCCGCGACTCGGAGTTTCGCCTCGTGGTGGGCGCCGCGCTTTCTCCGGTCCGGCTGCCGAATGGCGCGCTGGATCGCGAAGCCATCCTCGAGCACGTCGGGCATCTCGTCGCCGAGGACATCGAGTGCATCGCGGTTTCCACCGCGCACGGCCACACCGCCAGCGTCGGCGAAGTGGTGAAGCTCGTGCGCGCGGCCTTCAAGGCACTGACGATTATCGCCGGCAACGTCACCAGCGCGTCCGGCGTTTCCTTTCTGGCGGACTGCGGGGCCAACGCGATCAAGGTTGGCCAGGGCCCGGGTTCCATCTGCACCACGCGGATCGTCGCCGGCGTGGGCATCCCGCAGCTGACCGCCCTCCATGTCGCCGGCGCGGGAGCTAAAAAATCCGGCGTGAAGATCATTGCCGACGGCGGCATCACCAAGAGCGGTGACATCGTGAAGGCACTCACGCTGGCCGACGCCGTGATTTGTGGCGGCCTGCTGGCGGGCTGCCGCGAAGCCCCGGGCGAAATCATCGAAATCAGCGGCAAAGTTTATAAGCAGTATCGCGGCATGGGCTCGCTCTCGGCGATGAAGGCCGGCAGCGCGGCCCGTTACGGGCATGACAAGAACGACAACACCCGGAAGGTGGCCGCCGAGGGCATTGAGGCGTTGAAGGAAGTTTCCGGCTCGGTCGACGATGTGCTGGCCAACCTGATCGGCGGCGTACAGAGCGGCATGGGCTACCTCGGCGCCGCGACGCTGCCCCAGCTGCGCGCGAAGGCGCGCTTCGTGCGCGTGAGCCCCGCGGGCCAGAAAGAAGCCGCGCCGCATGATGTGCTGGAGGTCTCGACCCGGACGAATCAGTGAGGGCGGGCGGTGGGCCTGGCGCTTATTTGTAGGCCAGCTGAGCTGGCTCGTTCCAGCCAGCTCAGCTGGCCTACAGCCGAAGGCACCGTCGGCCACTCGCGTCATCTGGAGGAAATTTGTTTGCCCTCGCCTGCCCGGTCGCGTTTTCCCTTCACGGCAACAGGGGCTTCGCTCCGTTGCCGCCCGGAACATGTCCCTGCTTCCCTTTTCCAGCCAGCTCATCGCCGACGTGGGCATCTCTCTCGGCGACGAGGGCAAGGGCCGGCTCATTCCGGAGGTGGCCAACGAGCTGCGCGGCACCGCTTCGCCGGTATCCGTCGTGCTCAAAGTCAACGGCGGCGCCAACTCCGGGCACACCGCGGGCGGCATCAAACTGAATCTGCTCCCCGCCGGCGTGGTCGTCCGGGACGCGGCCCACTTGTGCATCGGCAGCGGCGTCGTCGCCGACCCGCGCAAGATTTGGTGGGAGACCAGGCCGTTGGAAAAAAAAGGGTACGCGGTACTTTCCCGGCTGCTGATCGACGAACGCACGCTTGTTTCCGAGCTCACCCACCGGCTGCTCGATCTGGCGTGGGAAGATTACCGGGTAAACGTTCTCGCCGAGGAGGCGCGGGGCTCCACGGGTCGCGGCATCACCCCGGCCTATCTCGACGAAGTCGGCCAGCAGCAGATCTATTTCTCCGATTTCCAGGCCGGCCCGAATTATTTTGCGCGCAAGCTCGCCCAGCGCGCCGAGCGCGCCTGCCGCACCATCCAGCACGTGTGTCGCGTGAGTGAAGCGTCGTGGCATGCGTTCTTCGACAAACTGACCGCCGCCGAGCAGCGGGCCAACGCCGAGGCGATCGAGCTGGGCATCTTCCCGAAGGACGAATTCGACTTCACCCGTTTCCGGGGAGCGACGCCCTATGCGTTGAACCTCGAAGCGCTCACCGCCACCTACTGGGAGGCCGGGACCGCGCTCGCCGGAAATATCGGCGAGGTCCGGGAGCTCATCCTCCGCGAGTTCGCGGCCGGGCGCACCATCATTGGCGAGTTTGGCCAGGCCTACTGGCTCGATAAACGGCACGGCTACTCGCCCAACGTCACCGCCTCCCACACCTACACGCCCGAGTTTTTCGAGAGCGCCGGCATTCCGGTGCAAAAAATTCATACCTTCGGCGTCGCGAAGGCCTACGACACCAAGGTCGGCACGCACACGTTTCTCACCCAGATGGACGATGCGCTCCCGCTGACGGTGAAGCTGAAGCAACTCGAGTTTGGGACCAGTACCGGCCGCCAACGGATGGTCGGCTGGTACGACGCCGTCGAAAAAGGCGATGCCCTGCGCTATGGCGGTTTCCAGGACGTGATGATCAACAAGCTCGACGCCCTCACCCACAGCGGCGAGTGGGGCGGCGATTTGCAAATTTGCGTGGCATACGAATCGGCGGATGGCCGCCGGCTGATGCATGTCCCGCGCAACGAGGCCGTGCGCAAAGCCCTCCGGCCGATCTACACCCGCCATCCCGGCTGGACGGAGGACGTTTCCCAAATCCGCCAGTTCTCCGCCCTCCCGCCCAACGCCCGCCGCTATGTGGCGGCCATGATGAAAGGCGTGCTCGACGTCGCCTACTCCGGTGGTCCGCGCCCGCCCGACGACAAGCTGCCGAACCTGCGTTACCTCGGGGTGGGACCCGAGCCGTCACAGATCATCAAGGACGTGCCGGCCACGGCGGAGCTGGTGAAGCTGGTGTAGAAAAAACTCCCAGTAGGGCTTCGCTCGACGACGCCCGCGAATCCGGCACGGCCTCGCCTTCCCTCCGGGCATCGTCAAGCGACGCCCCTACAATTCGGCTAC
The DNA here is from genome assembly GCA_046594805.1 of Opitutaceae bacterium. Lineage (GTDB taxonomy): Bacteria > Verrucomicrobiota > Verrucomicrobiia > Opitutales > Opitutaceae > ER46. Next base: position 4,768 of record JBKJRG010000377.1, read on the forward strand.
GCGGTCGACGGGATACTCGAAGCCCCGAGCCGCGGCATCACTTCCCCCAGCAGGTAAATCGATCCCGTCACGACGATGACATCGTCCGGTCCACCGGCGGTGCACGTGTCGCGCGCGGGGAAAAGATTTTCCACCGAGTCTCGCACCACGCGTCCGCGAAAGGTCTCGGGCACGAGCGCCTCGAGCTCGGCATGGGTGCACGCCCGCGGCTGGTGCGGGACCACCAGCCGCAACTCGGCCGCATGCCGGCAAATCGTCTCGAGCAACGGCCGCGCGCGGACGGCCCCCATCACGCCCGTGATCACGATGGGCGCCCGCCCCGTCTCGGCCGCCAGCTGCCGCAGGCTGGTGTCGAGCACCTGCGCGCCTTCCGGGTTATGCGACGCATCGAGGATCGCGAGCCGTCCGCCTATCCGCACGCGCTGCCACCGACCAGGCCAGTCAACGTGCGCCAGACCGTGCGCGATGGCGTGTTCGGTGACCTTCCATTTCGCTCCGAGGGCTCGCGCCGCGAGGGTCGCCGTCGCGGCATTCCAGCGCTGATAATCCCCTTCGAGGTTGGTGTGCGGATAAGTGGCGAGTTCCTCGCCATACTCCTCCGCCACCGAGTGCACGAGCGCACCCCGTGCCGCCGCCAGCGCGCGGATCGTCGCCTCCGCGGCGGGCGGCATCCGCCCGAGGATCAGCGGCACGCCCGGCTTGATGATGCCGGCCTTCTCCGTCGCGATCAGCTCGAACGTGTCGCCGAGAAACTCGCAATGATCCATCGCGATCGAGGTGATGATACTCACCGCCGGCGTCACGACGTTCGTCGCGTCGAGGCGACCGCCCAGACCGACCTCGATCACGGCGATGTCGCACCGCTTCCGCGCGAACTGGAGGAACGCCATCGCCGTCATCAGCTCGAAAAAACTGGGCTGCGTCTCGGCATCCGCCGCACCCATTCGCTCGGCGATCGGCCGCAGCTCGCGGACGTACTCCACGATTTCACGCTCGGTCAGCATCTGGCGGTCCACCTGGACCCGTTCCCCCAGCTTCACCAGGTGCGGCGAGGTATACAATCCGGTGTGCCAGCCCGCCGCGTGGAGAATCGCGTCGAGCATCGCCGACACCGAGCCCTTGCCGTTCGTCCCCGCCACGTGCACCACCGGCGTGACGCGTTCCGGATGACCGAGCCCAGCGGCGAGCGCGGTCATCCGATCGATCCCGAATTTTCCGCCGCGCGGTTTCAGCGCGAACAGATACTCCGTCACCGCCGCGTATTCCGCGGAGCCGCTGGCCGTCATGGCTGCGCGCGCGTCAGGCGCCGGCCGGAAGCTTCTTGCGCAAGTGGAGCGCGGCCAGGATCTCGGCGATGCGGTCGCGCAGTTCCAGCCGGCTGACAATTTGGTCGACCAGGCCGTGTTTGAGCAGGAACTCCGCCGTCTGGAAACCGGGGGGCAGCGTCTGCTTGGTCGTGTCCTTGATCACGCGTGCTCCCGCAAACCCGATCAACGCGCCCGGTTCCGCCAGGATCACGTCGCCCAAGGTGGCGAAGCTGGCCGTGACGCCGCCCATCGTCGGGTGGGTCAGCACGGAAATATAAGGCAGGCCGGCCTGCGCGAGCCGTCCGAGGGCGGCGCTCGTCTTGGCCATCTGCATGAGCGAATAAATCCCCTCCTGCATCCGGGCGCCACCCGAGGCGCAGAAAATGATGCAGGGAATTTTCCGCTTCACCGCGGTCTCGATCACCCGGGTGATCTTCTCCCCGACGGCCGCGCCCATCGCGCCGCCGCAGAACCGAAAATCCATCACGGCGGCCGCGACGTCGATGCCATGGAGCTTGCCCGCCCCCGCGATCACCGCCTCCGGCAACCCACTCTCCTTCTCGTAGCGCTTGATCCGATCGGGATAGGTCTGCGAATCGACAAACTTCAGCGGGTCGCTCGACCGCACCGCCGCGTCGATCTCGACGAAAGTGCCTGCGTCGAAAAACCGGGCAATCCGCGCCCGTGCCCCGATCGGGAAATGATGCCCGCTCTTCGGGACCACCATCTGGTTGTCCTCGACCTCCTTGTTGAAGACGATGTCCCCGGTGACGGGATCTTTCGTGTAAAGGCCCTTCGGAATATCCTTTTTCCGGGCGGCTTTGCGGATCGCGTAGGTCGGTTTGTCGAAATGCATGGCAGGGTCAACCGTGGCCGAAGGTGACGACGTCCACGTTCAGGCCACCACCGCGCCGCAGCGCTTGGGCGCAACTGTTGAGCGTGGAGCCCGTCGTGAAAACATCGTCGACCAGGATATAATGCAGGGTCGGAGTAATGCGCGCGCCCGGAGCGAGTGCAAAGGCATTTTTCAGGTTGCCCATCCGCGTTCGGCGATCGAATGCCGTTTGCGTCTGGGTATCGACCACGCGCCGCAGCAGGGATTCGACCCGGGTCGTCCCGCCCGCCGCGCGCGCCAGTGCCTCCGCCAGGAGTTCCGCCTGGTTGTAGCCGCGCTCCCGCGCCTTGCGCGGATGCAACGGCACCGGGACGAGCGTCGCGCCCCGCGCGTGCGCGATGACATGCGGCGTGCGCCGAAAAATCTCCTCCATGTCCGCGAGCACATGCAGGCCCTTGTGGTACTTCAACTCGATCACCAGCGCGCGGGCCGGTCCCTTGAAGAGCACCGCGGTCCGGCCTTCGCCGAAAGCCGGGTCCAGACCTGCACAATGCGGGCAGACCCGCTCGCCCTCGACGACCCCGTAGAAGGGATGCCCACACGTGACGCAATGCGGTGGCCGCACAAACTCGAGTTGCGCGGCACAGCGGGCGCAGAGGTGGCGGTACGAATGGTCGACCGTTTCCACGATCGCCCGGCAGTGCACGCAGGAGGGCGGAAACACCACATCGCTGAGACCGCGAAGCAACTGGTTCAGCTCGACCATCGAGGGCAGGGTGACGGCGCTTGAGGAACGGTGCGAGCCCGCTCGCAGGGTTACCCCTGTTCCTGGGGCGTAGCTGGCACGAGACCCTTGTCTTCGGTCCAAACACTAGAGGACCGGCCCCACCCTCAACCCATCAAGCTGCGGTCGACGCTCAATAAAATACCTTCGCCAAAAATAAGCCGTGCGGCGGCGCCGTCTGCACGGTCGCCGTTCGATTCCTGGCGATCAGGAGGGCCCGGACCTGGCTCGGGGTAAGTTTCCCCTCGCCCACTGATACCAGCACGCCGGCCAGGCTGCGCATCATCTTGTACAGGAAACCCTCCGCCTCTGCGGTGATGGTCATCCGCCGGCCGCGCCGTCGCACGTCGAGCCGACGCAGGTCGCGAATCGTGTCCTCCTTCTCAGGCCCGTTCAACGCGGTGAACGAACGAAAATCATGTTTACCCCGCAGTATGCTGGCCGCCTCTTGCATCGCCTTAAGATCCAGCGGACGAAATACGCTCCAGACATACGGCCGGGCGAACGGATCCGCGTCGCCTTGGTGAAGATGATAAACATAGCGCTTGCCCGTCGCCGCAAAACGCGCGTGGAAATCGGCCGGAGCGGCGTGAACCGACTTCACTTGGATCGTCGGCGGCAATCCCATCCGGAACGCCGCCATCAGTTGGGCGGCTTCGTGCCGCCAGACCGCGTCGAAGTGAAACACCTGCCCGAGGGCGTGTACGCCCGCATCGGTCCGGCCGCTGCCGTGAATTCGCACCGGCACTTTGAAGATTTGGCCGAGTCTCGCTTCGATGACATCCTGGATCGCCGGCCGCCCTGAGCCCGTCGAAGTGGCCTCCCCTGCGGCCACCGGCAGAGCCTGGCTTTGCCAGCCCGCGAAAGCCGTGCCGTCGTAGGCACAGACACATTTCCAGCGGCGGAGCGGTTTCGTTTCGGCCGACCTGAGATTCCCTTTTTCGCGGAAACGCGGAGGAGCGGAAGCGCGGAGAACTCCCCTGGGATTTCGCGTTTCCGCCCCTCCCTGTTTCCACGCTGGGCCTGGACCCCGCTTCATGCCTCCTCCTCGTCCCGCGGCGACGGCAGCCCGAATTTCTGATCGAGGAAATCCTGCAGGATCAACGTGGCCGCCCGCGAGTCGATGATCCCGCTCGCCCGGACTTCCCGGCGCTTCGACTTCGCGATGGTCGACTCCGCCTCGTAACTCGTCAGCCGCTCG
>JBKJRG010000669.1:0-3221 GCA_046594805.1 Opitutaceae bacterium
ACTTCATGAATTCGCCCACATTGCCTTCCGCGATGTCGCCGAACGAGCCCGCGGCGACGACATTCTTGATGTTGGGCGAAAACCGCTGCTCGTTGATCGCGATCGATTCGGCGTCCAGCTCCGACGAGCCCGTGACGACGAACTGGGCCAGCTTGACGATGCCGGAACCGCGCTCGCTTGCGCCGCGCGCCGCGAGACTGACATCCTGCGACACGGTTCCGCTGGCCGGGATCTGCACCGGGCTGTCCTGCGGCATCAGTCCCGTATAGAAAACGTGCAACACCACCGGGCCGGCGGGAACGTTCGCCAGATGATAGATCCCGGACGAATCCGTGAAAGTGACGAGATCGGTGCCGGTGACGGCAACGCGGGCGTTGTTCAGATATTGCCCGGTGGCGGAGTTTTCTACCCGGCCGGTCAGCGTTCCGGTGGTGAGCCCGTCTGCCGCGTGCAGCGTGGCAAACAGAAATACGACGGTCGCCCCCAGGCCGATCCATCCGGCATGGCGGAACTGGGCCCAAGGGCGGGGGAAATGGGGCGAACGCATTAAGAAAAAGTATCGAAGCTTTGAATCCTGCCTGTGGGGCGTAAGCCATGCCCCAGGCATTTTCCGCGCCAAACAGCCGGGACCAGCGGTGAAGAACAACTTGAAGCCGAACTCCCGCGCAATTTCCACTCAAACTTCGCCGGGCCCTTCGAGAAACTCCGGAAAAATGCGAGATGTGGAAATCAGGAAACGAAACGGGAAAAGGCCCCGGCAAACCGGGATTGTTCCGGTCCGTTTCCTGATTTCCACCTTGGTTTTTCAAAGGGTCCCCGGGTTTCATATTTCTGCTGTTTCTTATTTGGCCGTTGTTTGCTCCACTTTCCCGTGCCCAATCCCAAACTTCCGAAATCCCCCCGCATCCTCACCACCACGGTCGGCTCGTACCCGATCCCGGAATGGCTGGCCGCCCTGCCGAGCGAGCAGGCCGTGATCGACGCCACGCGGGTCGTCTTCGACATCCAGCGCCAGGCCGGCATCGATTTGCCGACCGACGGGGAGCTGTACCGCTTCGACGTCAATCACCCCGACACGAACGGCATGATCGAATACTTTATCCGTCCCATGGCGGGGATTTCGTCTGTCGTCGGGCGCTCGGTGACCGACGAGTTTTCACGCCACCACCCGATGGGTTTCCGTCGCAAGCCGGCGGGCGTGGTCTCCGGCGCGTTGGGCGAGGGCTCGCTCAACCTGCTCGCCGACTGCCAGCGTGCGGCGGCGGTGGCGGGCGGGACCTTCAAGTTCACCGTGACGAGTCCCTACATGCTCGCGCGGACGTTGCTCGATCACCACTACCGCAGCTTTGAAAATCTCACGATGGCCTTGGGTGAAGTCCTCGGCGCTCAGATGCCCGGGCTGCCCGCGCCGTGCATCCAGGTCGACGAAGCGAATATTCCCGGCAACCCGGCGGATGGCCCGCTCGCCGCGGCTTCGATGAACCTGGTGCTCGACGCGATGGATCGCGGCACGGAACGCGCCGTGCATTTCTGCTTCGGCAACTACGGCGGCCAGACGATCCAGAAGGGCAACTGGCGGAAGCTGATCGAGTTCCTCAACGCGCTGCACACGGATCACCTCGTGCTCGAGCTGGCGCACCGGCCGCAGAGCGATCTCGATGCGCTGAAAAACATCGACAAGAAAATCACCCTCGGGGTCGGCGTGATCGACATCAAGGTGAACCACATCGAGACCGCCGACGAAGTCGCGGCGCGGATCGAGGCCGTCGAGAAAAAGGTTGGTGCCGGCCGGCTGCGCTGGGTGCATCCCGACTGCGGATTCTGGATGCTGAAGCGCTCGATTGCCGATCGGAAGATCGAGGCGCTGGTGCAGGGGCGGGACAAGTATCTGGGGCGGTGAAGTGGATTTTATTCTGTCCGATTCGGTCCATTCTGTCGAAAGCCTGAACCGGGCCCCAAACCCGGATTAATTCAGAAGCCAGGAAACCAGGAGACGGGACGCAATCCGCTCACGCGAAGGCGCGAAGCCACGAAGGAAAAACCTTGTTCCCTTCGCGCTTTTCGCGGCTTCGGGTGAGCCAGCCTCACGATTCGAGCCGGACACACGCCCGTGCGACACGGCTTGCGCGGGGCTGCCCGGAAACTACACTTCTGCCATGAAACCGGCCATCGATCCGAAACTGCGAAACAGCCCTGTGTTCCAGCGGGTGCTGGCCGATGCGCTGCACATTCAAGATCGTTTTGCCGCTGAACCGGTGTATGCGAAAACCGGCAAAGGCGTTTTGAAGAGCGCGGGCGTCAGTGAACTACAGAAGATAAAGTCGGATCGGAAAACACGCCCGACCTGAATCATGACGGGCTCGCGAACGTGGCTGGCGGATTACTCATGGGAGTTTGTCACCGCGCAGAATGCACTGCATCAGCCTGCGGCCTAAACGGAGCGGCGGTTTCCCAACCGCCGAATTGGATTTGGAATGACCTTGGGCGGTTAGAAACCGCCCCTCCGGCCCATTCTCCCTGCAATTTTCAGTAACGTTCATTTTGACTCCGCCACCGGGTGCGGGCGTCTTCGGGCACCGTTTAGAACTGCTTCACCACCGTGCCGTCCCTCCCCGCGATTCGCGCTGTCTTTCATCCTGATCCACCCACGCCAGGCGAGCTGACGGCTGCATCTGAATTCGCCCGCTCGAGCGGCGCTACGCTCGCGGGCGGATCAAATGCACCGGGCGGCGTGCTCGTCGCTCTCGCGGCTCATGCGCCCGGCGTCAAATTGCCGGCCAAGGCCAAATCGGCACCCGCCTGGATGTGGCTGCGACTCGCCGACGACGGCGCGGGCGAAATCGTCGCGAGCCACGGGTCTTTCCTGATCGCGGCGGTCCGGCTGCTGGCGAACGGCGTCGGCGACCTGACCCGCGAGAAACTTGCCGCCGGCGTTTTCCTCCCCGCAAGCTTCGGCTGGCATCGGCCGCACTGGGACGCGTGCTTCACCCAGTACTGGCGCTCGGCCCGCGGTTTCGATCCGGAGCATTATGTCGCGGCGCTGGCCGAGGCCGGCTTCACCCACTGCGAGGTCAACGGGCTGCAGGCCCACATGCCGCACGAGGATCTCGTCGCGCACGAATACTATTCGCAGTTCTATACTTACGCGCCGGGTTTCAACCATTTCGTTGACACGCCGCTCACGAAGGGGACCTGGCCCGCGCTCTATCTCGACGCGAACC
>JBKJRG010000683.1:0-9259 GCA_046594805.1 Opitutaceae bacterium
GCGTGATAGTAACGATAGTACATTGAGGTCGGCCAGTTGGCCGGCGACTCGCCGCGCAACAACGGCACGAGGGAGCGGCCCTGCATCGACGCGGGGACCGGGAGGCCGGCGAGCGCGAGGAACGTGGGCGCATAGTCGATGTTGGCGACGAACTGCGACGGGACGGAACCGGCCTTGATCCCCGGCCCGCGAGCGACCAGTGGCACGCGCAAGCCGGGCTCATACATAAAGCGCTTGTCGTAGAGGCCCAAGTCGCCGAGGAACCAGCCATTGTCGGCGCAATAAATCACGACCGTATTTTTCGTGAGGCCAGTGCGGTCGAGGTAATCGAGAACTTGCCCAACGCTGTCGTCGACCCCCTGCACGCAGGCCAGGTAGTCCTGCATGTAACGCTGGTACTTCCAGCGCACGAGTTCGGCGCCGGTCAGTTTCTTCTTCGTCCCGTCGGGTTGCGCGACTTCGAGCTCCATCGGCTTCACCAGCAGCCATTGGTTGCGCGCGGGCCCGACCAGGTCGGAGGGCGGCTCGAGCTTGAGATCGCCGCGGGTGAGATCGCGCGCGACCGTTTGCTGGTTGGGGGGCAGCGCGGTCGGACGCGTGGCATAATCGTCCCACAGGGTCGCGGGCTCGGGAATGACCTTGTCCTTGAAGAGCGCCTTGTTGCGGAGATCGGGATCCCACCCGCGGTGGCGCGCCTTCTGGTGGAGCATGAGGAAAAACGGCTTGTCCTTGGGCCGCGTATCGAGCCACTCGATGCCGAGCTGGGTGGTCACGTCGGTGCAATGGCCCTCGAGCGTGATCTGTCCGCCGGGGACGAGGAAGACGGGATCCCAATACCGCCCCTGTCCCGGCAGCACGATCCAACGGTCGAAGCCCGTCGGGTCGGAGCCGAGATGCCACTTGCCGATCATCCCGGTGTGATAACCGCCCGCCTGCAGCCGCTTCGCGACGTTGTCGCGCGAGCCGTCGAAACGATTGAACACGGGCACGCCGTTGACGTGCGAGTATTGCCCGGTGAGCAGCGTCGCGCGGCTCGGCGTGCAAATGGAATTCGTGACAAACGAATTCGTGAAGCGCGCGCCGCCAGCGGCGAGCCGGTCGATGTGCGGCGTCCGGTTCACCTTCGAGCCGTACGCCGAGATCGCGTGCTGCGCGTGATCGTCGGAGAAGATGAAGATGATATTCGGCGGCGGCACGGTGGCGGCCAGGCCGATGCCGGCGGCCAGTTGCAGTCCCAGGGCGGTAAGGATTAATTTCATGATGGGTGTCGGGCCGGGGCGGTGCCGCCACGGCTCGTTGCTGTTCCCGGTCCGTTGATGGATGGCCGGATCAAGTCGCGACCGTACCGGGCGGCGCTGGAGGCGCAATGCGCTTTCCGCTCCACCCGACAGGTGGAGCGCGACGGACTCACTGCCCTGCGCTTGTCGTCGCAGTCTTCACCGGGCTGCCCGCGGCCCCCTGGTCGATCCACGTCCGCAAGAGCTCGATTTCGGCCGCGGTCAGCGCGGGGTATTTGTCCCGACGATCCAGCGGCGGCATCTCCAGGTCCTCAATCTTCCCGGAGACATACTGGATGAGCGGGCTCGCGTCAGCCTTGCCCGGGACGACGGCCGGTTCGCCGCTGGCTCCGCCCTTGAACAGGGTTTCGCGCGTCGCGACCTCAAAGCCCGCGCGCGGTTTCTCGCCACCGTGGCACTTGGCGCAGGAGCGCTCCAGCAACGGCCGGATGTCGCGGACGAAATCCACGGTGCCGTTCGCCGCCAGCGCAGCCGTCTCGTTCGCCCGCTTGCGAGCCGTCGGTTTGAATTTCGCGATCAACGCTGCCACGCCGGGCGGCGGCTGCGCCGTTTTCTCCGGCTCCAGTGCGAACAGCAGCGCCATCGCCGCCCAGGCCGTCGCCCCCTGCGAGATCCACTGATCCTTGCCGTGCGGGAACTGACCGTTGAAATGGGGCTGAAACGGCCAGGCTCGGCTCCGCACCCACCACGACCCATCCTCGAACTGCGTGCGGAGCAGGAAGGCTACACCGCGCTGGTACACCGCATCCACCGGGCGCATACCGCTTTCATGCAACGCATAAAGAGCGCTCCCGGTGGCCCACGCGTCGCTTTCGAGACCGGCCAATTGTGCCCAGCCACCGTCGGGACGTTGCGCTCGAGCCACTCCCGCCAGAAAGGGCTTGAGCCGGTTTGCCGGCTCTCCCGCCCAGTGCAGACCCAGCAGTTGGAACACCAACTCGTTGTTGTTCCTCGGCGTCTGCCGCGCCAGCCATACGGCAGCCCGGGCGTTTGCCTCAGCGGCGACCCGCTCATAACCGGCCGGCGCGTAATCCCGCAGCGCGAGCGGAATCCAACCGGTCGCCACCAGGGTGCCATCCTCCATGGGCGGCCGTCGGGTGAAATCGTTCCAGTGCCCATCTGCTTTCTGGGTGCGAACGAGGTAACGCACCATCGCGCCGGTCATCTCGTCTGAGGGATAGCCGGATGCGCGCAGCCCGAACAGCCCGTACGCAATCGACACCGGCGCGCCGGGTACCGGCGAAAGCATCTGCCGCCCCCGTTCGGCGCGCTCAACCCAGCGGGAGGTCTGCGCGGCGATTTGCCTTCCGAGTGACGCATCGTCGATCCGGAAGCCGCGCGCGCGAGCCAGCTCGTACGCGCGCGGGGGCAAATCCTGGCCGTGACAGGACGTGCAGTTCGAAGTCTGCACGAAGCCGTTGTCCAAAAATGCATCCGAGCTGAGCTGCAACACGTCGAGCGTCGCCTGCATCCGCTCCCGGATGAGCACCGCGCGGGCCTCCGCCGTGGCCGGGACCGGCCGATCCGGCACCTGCTTCGTTCGCGCGGTCTCCGGCGCTTTCGCCCCGACACTCCGCAGGTAGCGCACCAGCGGCGTGTCGGCCCCGGAGCGCAAAGCGTAACTGAGCGCGGTCATGCCGTGCTCGTTGGCCGCGTTGACGTCGGCTCCGGCTTCGACCAGCGCCTTCGCCAGCGTGGGATCGCCGTCCTGGTGGTAAGCCGCAAAAACGATCGGCGGCGTCCCATGGCCGCGGCGCGAGCGCAGGTTCAAATCCGACGCATGCCCGATCAATTCGCGCGCGGTTGCAGGCTGGTCGGAAAAGAGCGCGTTGTTCAAGCCATGGCCGACAAACTCGTCATCGAAATTCGGGTTCGCGCCGTGCTCGAGCAAAAGGCGAACCAGCCCGGCGTCGCCATGTCGCGCGGCGTTGTTGAGCGCCGCCGATGCGGCCGGCAGTTTATTGCCGGCCCCTCTCTCCAACAACAGATCGATCGTCCGCCGATCGCCGCCCGTGATGGCCATCGACAGGACCGCATCCGATTCCAGCTGGCGGGTGGCGGCAACATCGGCTCCAGCCGCGATCAATTTTTGGACAACCTCGAACGAATTCGGATGCAACACGGCTGCCATCAGCGGCGTCATCCGCAGCGTGGACACCGCGTTGGCATTGGCACCGCGCTCCAGCAGTGCGGTGACAACGCCGGCATCCCCTGCACCGTAAATCAGGGGCGTCGCTTCCGCCTGGTTTTTCGCGTCGACCGTTGCGCCGGCGATGAGCAACGCGCGCACCGCGGTCAGATCGCGATTGAGCGCGGCGAGATGGAGTGGGGTGTTACCCTTCGCATCCCGGACATCCACGTCCGCCTTCGATTTCAATAAAGTCGGCCACGTCGCGGTTTCGCCGCGGGCGATGGCCTCGAGCAGCGTCGGCTCCGCACTCGTGCCCATCGGGACGAATGCGTGCACAGCCGCGGACAAAACGAGAACGCGGAAATAATGGCGGGACGACGGGTCGATGGAAGAACGATTCATGGCGGGGCGGACCGGCAGGGGATTGGTCATGCCCTGAAAAACGAAACAGGGCCAGGCTGGAGTGGCGCGACTCAAGCAACGCGGAGAGCAGGGGGCAAGACGTGAAGGAGCGGCGGTTTGCAACCGCCCACGACCGGTCGAACCCTGCGTTCCCCGGCGGTTGAAAACCGCCGCTCCGTTCAGTTTTTTGCCCGCAGCGAGGTGATCCACTCCACCAGCAGCCGCGCTCCCTCCGAGTCGGGCACCCGCGAACCCACGGGAGGCATCTGCCCGGGGCCGCGCATGGCGACCCGCGGGAGAATCACACTGCGGTCGGGCGCACCGGGCGCGACCACGCGGGCGTCAGCCATCCCGAAATCCCCGTGCTGCGGCGGTTCGTCGAGGACGCGCATCCGGTCCACCGGCGCCAGCCAGTCGAAATTGATCGCACTGTTGCCGCCGCCGTTGACGACATGACAGTGGGCGCAATTGACCGCGAGATAGCTGCGTGCGCGGGATTCGACACTCGCGCCGAGGTCGGTCGTCGCGGTGTGACGCCCGAGCTGTGCCGGGGGACGCGGCAGCAGCGCGGACGGAGCCGGTGTCCGCTGATCCGGTTGCTGCCGGCTGGCAGACTCGTTCCCGCGCCGTCCGCGCACGAACGCCGCCGGATCGGTCCGCAGCAGGCCGAGTCGTTCCCAGCGCGCGAGCTGATCGCCGCGGTTGAGCTGCCACTCATGCAACGTTAGCGAAAAATTCGCCTCGCGTGAATGACACATCATGCACTCGGCGCGGCTTGGGATCCTCCAAGGCCGGCTTTCCGCAATCGTGATGTCAGCGCCGGCCTTGTCTGCCAGCTCCGCATCGGTTTGCGCCGTGTTCCAAGCGTAGGTGTAGCCCGCGAAGTCGTTCTGCTGTTTCACCAACACGCGCGTCTCAATCCGCCGCCCCTCGAACGACAGCGTCTGCGCCAGCACCGCCCCATCCGGCAAATCCCAGCTCCGCGTGGGCCGCAGCTGGAGGACCCCGTCGCCCGGGAGCGCGAGATGATGCACCGAGGCGGCACCGTCGTGCCAGCCCGGGAGATTAATTTCGTAAGGCAGCACGCCCGCCGCCGGCGCGAGCTGTGCCGCGTTGGAGAATAGGCCGGTCTCGCTCAGCCGCCGGGGAAACGCGCCGGGCGGGCTCGCGGGAGCGACGGCCCGCGCCAGGCGATAGATCGCCCCGCCGGCACTTTGTTCGCCCCGCGCGCGCTCGACCCCATAATCGACGAGCAGCAATTCCCCCGCGGCATCCGCCGTGACATGCGTGAGCGAAAAGGGTGTGTCGATCAGTTCGCGGGACCACTCGAGCCGGGTGCCGTCGTGCTTTGCCGCCCAGATCCGCCCGGTCCCAAAATCGCCGAACACATACGCACCGACCAGTTCGGGAAACTCCTTCCCGCGGTACACCACGCCGCCAGTCAGCGACCGAAACTCCGCATGCGAGAACTCGAGCGTGGGAAACGTGACGGGATGCGGTCCCAGCGGCCTGCCCTTGGCGAACCCATGCGCCCCTTCATAAACCGGCCAGCCATAATTCGCCCCGCGTTGCACGAGGCGCGCGTACTCCCATGCATCCTGGCCATTCTCGCCGCACCAGAGCTGCCCGCTCGCGGCGTCGAAGGTGAGCCGCCACGGATTGCGCAACCCATACGCCCAGGTTTCCGGCGCGAAGCGCGCGTCGTCGACGAAAGGATTGTCCGCGGGTACGGAGTAGAGCTTCCCGTCCGCCGGATGATCGACGTCGATCCGCAGGATCTTCGAGCGGAGCGTGCGCGGATCCTGGCCCACCTTGTCCAGATCGCTGTGACCCGTGCCGTCGCCGCTGGTGACGAACAACCGGCCATCGCCGCCAAACGCGAGCGCCGCCCCGTTATGGCCATCGCTGGGCCACTCGAGCACCACGGTGCGCGAAGCCGGATCGGGCCGGCCCTCGCGCACGGTGTAGCGTGCCACCCGCGAGGAGCGGGGCCGCGTTGCCGCCGGCCCGTTCACGCCGAGAAAGACGAAGCCGTTCTCCGCAAGCCGCGGATGAAACGCCACGCTGAACACCAGGTCCTCAGGCTCCAGCAGAGTTTCCACGTCGCTGCCATCGCCCGCGGCCGTCACCCGGCGCAACCGCATCCGCCCGTCGCGGCCGGCTTCCTGCTCGATGAACCACACCCACTCCCCGTCCGGCGTCGGCACGGCGGTGACGAGCGAACGCGCCGCCAGTTTCGACCAGGCCCGCACCGCCCGGAACCCCTGCGGACCGTCGGGTGAACCGGTGAGTCGCTGGTTCTCCCAGCGCTCGCGCGCGATCGGTTCCGGCCCGACAAAATGCAGTCCCGAATATTCCGTCGTGCGATGGAAGGCCGGCCGGGTCAGCGGCGCCGCGCTGGAGAATTCGACCTTGGTTCCCGCCCCGTCGACCCGCGCCAGGTTCACCCGCCAGGTTTCGCCGGGAGCGGGACGGCCGCCCGTCGCGGATAAATCCGTCCAGGGAATCCGGCCCTCGACCGACCAGCCGACGTCAGGGTCGCCGACGACATTCAACAGGCCCCGCACCTGCACCTTGGCCTCGAGGTGAAATACCCCGCGTTTCAACTGCTCGGGATCGCGCGAGCTGTCTGCCGCGGGGAAAAAAGCATCCACCACCGCGCCGAAGGGATTCACTTCAAACTCGTAATAGCCGGCATGCTGCTCGGACGGCCGGAGGAAAATCTCGAACACATCGTTCTGCCACAGCTTCCCATCATGCTCATTCACCGTCGCGGTGACTTCGTCGTCGTCCATGTCCGCGAAAAAATAGAGAGCCTCGCGATCCCAGAGCAGCCGCACGCGGGTGAGTTGCCGCGGGGCCGGCGCTCCCTCCCGCCAGGACTGCCGGAAATTGTTCACGACCGTGGCACTCTGCCACACCGGTTCATCCGCGCGCCCATCGATCACCGGCGAAGTCTCCGTCCAGCGACATTCGATCAGGTCGCCCGGGGCGGTTCCTTGCCCGACTGCGACTGCATTGAACGCCGTCGCGGCCAAGAGCAAAAAGACCAGGCGCCAGGATTCAGGGAGCGGAAGCATGCGTTGAAGAGTTCAGTCCATCTTCGGCCGGGGATATTCCCGCCGCCCAGCTGATTTTCGTCTAATCAATTTTTCGTCACAGAGGTCACGGAGAAAATACCGCCATCAATCGCGCCAGAAGAGCGATTCCGCCGGGGCTTGGTAGCGCACTGCCATCTCCGGGGTGTCGACGGGGGCGCCGCGATGGAAAGACTCTACGCCCGCAAGGGTCATGCCGGACGTGAGCAGCGTCCGCTCGATCGGATAGGGCGCGCGGTTTTCCGCGATCATCTGCTCGATGTAACGCACCTGGGGATTGAAGAAGTCCGCCGTGGTCGAACCGTGGCCCGGCATCGGCAGGTACATCTGGCAGGAAATAATCTCTCCAGTCCGGCTGTTCAACCCGGCGTAGTTCATGTCGCGCAGCGGCGGGAGCATGAAGAGGGTTGTGCGAAAGCCGTCACGATGCTCGATGAAGTAGGCCCACCCTTCGGGAAAGGCCTGCCGCGCCCACTCGAAGCTGACCGCGTCGGTGGGATAGCCGTCCTTCACCGGAAGATTGTGGCTGCGGGTCAGCGCCGCGACGAGCAACCGCTGCGTCGTCTCCCGCTTCGCCGCGTGTTCCCACATCGCCGCGCCGCGCAATGCCGACACGCGCTGGATACCCACTTCCCCGCCCTGCCGCCGCTCCGACATGCATTGCGCAACCTCGAGGCCATGAAAATCGTAGCTGTCCATCCCGCCATAGCACGCGCACACGCTCTCGGCCAGCGGCGTGCCGCTCGGCAGATCGATCGCCGGCAGCCGGCGCGTCATCGGCAGCGACGAGCCGGCCTGAAACGGAAATTTGAGCCGCTTCGAATCCTCCACCATCTCGACGCATTCGCGCCAGTCAGTGGAGAGGTGCTTGTCGTTGAAAACGGGCACGCTGCGGCCACTCGCCTCGAACACTTTCACCACCTCCTTGAAGAACTGGTAGCGAGGGTAACGCGTCTGCCCTTTCTCGTTCTTGGGATACTTGCCGTGCTCGGCGATAATCACGACGCCGTCCACCGCGAGCTTCCCGGTGCCGAGCGTGAGCGCCTCCGCGATGGTCGGCAGGATGGGCACGCCATGCCGCTTCGCCGAAGCGCGGGCCAGATCGGTCTCCGGGAACTGGTCGATATAGAGCGACACCAGATCCACTTCGGGCCGCCGCCAGGAGCCCTGCCAGGTGTAGCCGAGCGTGAAACGGTCGAGGAAATGTTGCGCGTGCGAATGACGGCGCACCTCCGTGCCGAGCAGCGCGATTTTCTTGCGCGTACGCGTGTTGGCGGCGAGGCCGCGCGGAGCCAGGGCAAGCGCCGCTGTGGCGGCGGAGGAAAACAGGAATGACCGGCGGGTGAGGAGTGAACTCATGGGGTGGCAGGTTTGGATTTTTCCCAGAACAACCAAAGTGGAATCACCGCGAGCAGCGGCAGCAATCCTGCGAGCGCGAGGCCAAGATCGAATGAGCCGGTGCGGTCGGCCAGCACGCCGAAGAGTTTCTGGATCTGCGCCGGCACCAGCCACGCCGCCACGCCGGCCACGCCCGTAATCTTGCCCTGGTGCTCCGGGGAAATGTCCTGGGTGAAGGCGTGGTAGAGCGGAAAAACGCCCAGCGCCCCCGCGCCCGCCAGTGAGAGGACGGCGAGGAGCAGCCAGCCTTTGTCCAGCCATGGGACCAGCACGCACGCCGCGCAGAGCACCGCACATCCGGCAAACACCAGGATGCGCGCCGCATGCACCGAGAGATGCCGCCGCGCCAGCCAGACCGCCAATGCTCCCGCGGCCAGGCAGCCCACATCCGTGGCCATGAACCACACCGAGTTGAAACCGAGCGCGTGCGTCTCCGAGTAGCCGCGGCCTTCCTGCAGGAACTTCGGCATCCACGCCCGCAGGATTTGCCACGTGGTGTTGATGCAGGCGATCACGAAGAAAACGACCAGCATCCGGCGGCTGAAAATGACCCGCGCAAAGCTGGGGCGCGGCGGCCCCGTCACGTCGCCGGTGCTCGGCACGGGGGGCCGGAGCGGGTTGCCCCGCAGCAGCGCGAACCATGGAATAATCCAGAGCAGGCCCACCCCGCCCACGACGAAGAATGGCACGCGCCAGCTCCGCGGGTCGGAGGTCATCAACACCTGCATGATCAGCGGAGTGATGACGGCACCCAATGACGCACCACTTTGCAGCAGCCCATTGCCCATCGAGCGCTGCCGTGGATCGAGCAGCAGCCGCGTGATCCGAATCGCACAGGGCCAATGCCCCGCCTCGAAGAAACCCAGCAGCATGCGGCACATGAGCAGCTCGTCGTAATTCTTGACGAAGCCGGTCACAAATCCCGCCACCGA
>JBKJRG010000080.1:0-2825 GCA_046594805.1 Opitutaceae bacterium
CGTGCACCAGGGGCAGGCAACAGGCAAATAAACTCAGACCCCACTCCTCCACGGTCTTTCGTTTTGGCCGCGTAAATGTAGGCCAGCTCGCTTGCGAGCGCGGTTTGGCGCGCAAGCGCGCTGACCTACGGTAAAGGCGTTTGAACAACCAAAACGAAAGACCGTGGAGGAGTGGGGTCTGAGTTTATTTGCCTGTTGCCTGCCCATGGTGCACGATGAAGCCGATGGAAAACTCCCCGTTGGATAGCGCCATGCTCCTGGAGCACACCTCGGATGCAATCTTGGCCCTCGATGCAGAACTGAAAGTGGTTCACGCCAACGGCAAGGCGGCCGCACTTTTTCGCCGGCCGCTCCGGGATCTCCTCGGGGTGTCGCTCCTCAGCCATTTTCCCGAGCTGCGCGGCTCACCTAGCGAGAGACAGCTCGAGGCCTCGCGGCTGTCGGCCGTGGCCACAAAGTTCGAAATGTTCGTGCCCAGTCTCTTTTGTTGGTTTGCGGTGCTCGCCGTGCCGCGCCCGTCCGGGCTCGTCTTGTTTGCCCGCGACGTCACCGAGCGGGCCCGGCGCGAGCAGGACGAAGCTGTGCGCTCGTCCGTGGCGCGCATCGTCGAGGACCTCTCTGTCTGTGTGATGATCACGCGCGGGAAGGAGCACCGGATCGAGCTCGTCAATGCCCGCGCGCGTGAGCTCGTGGCCGGTCGCAGCTTAGAGGGCGAACTCGTCGAGCGTGCCCTGCCTGAAACGCGGGAGCAGGGCGTCATCGCGCTGCTCGATTCGGTCTTCGCGAGCGGCACCCGGATCGAGGCCGAGGAACGCCTGATGGAGTGGAAGCCGCACCCGGACCAGCCGGTGAAACGGGGGTATTTCAATCTCGCCTACCAGCCGTTGTTCGGCCCCTCGGGGGAGGTGACGGGCATTCTCCATCTTGGGATCGAGGTGAGCGAGCTCGTCCACCGGCGCCAGATAATCGCGGATTATGCCGCGGAGCGCGAAGCGGTGCTGCAGCAACTCGGCGAAGGTGTGATCATCGCGGATGCGGGGGGTCGGATCACGTTCGTCAACGAGGCCGCCAAGCAACTCCACGGCGTGGCGGTGCTCGACGTGAAGCCGCAAGGCTACTCCGAGACCTACAACCTGTTCACCGAAGACGGCCGGCCGTTCCCGCCGGAGGAGCTGCCACTGACGCAGGCGGTGAAGTTCAACCGCGAGGTGCTGGCCGCGCGCTGGCGCATCCGTCGCCCACAGGGCACGGAAGTTTTGGTCGAAGGCAACGCGAAGCCCGTCATCTCCTCCAGCGGCGCCCGCATCGGGAGCGTTCTCACGCTCCGGTTGCTGGAAGAGGTGCGCCCCGTCGCCAAGTAAACCGCCACGGTCGGGCGAGGTAGGCGGTCCTGCGCGACCGCGACTTCAGCGCCACGTCGAACCTCACCGCGAAAGTGCCCGCGCCCTTTAATACCCTCGGCGGTCCCTTCGATGCCCGCACTGCGCGCGGCCGCTACCCGATCTTCCGCCTCGGCACCGCCACGGCGAGCAACTACTTTCGCCCCGTCGGCGGCACGCCCACGCTCACGACCGTGGCGCCGACCTTTGCCGCCAACCCCGAATTCTATCTCGACCTCAACGAATTCGGCATGGCCTCGCCGCGGATGGCGCGTGCGAATTCCTTTTTCTCGATCGAGTATGATGTGACCAAGCAGGTGACCGCCTTCGCGGATTTCTCCTACTACAAGGCCGACTCGACGATGGTTCGCCAGCCCCTCGCGCTCAACGCGCCGACGACCGACAAGCTCGCCGTCATGGCGCTCGACAACCCTTATAATCCCTACGGCTCGCGTTTCTACAGCGCCACCGGCGCGCCCAACCTCGATGGCACGCCGCGCCTCACGGGTGCCCCGCGCACCGTGAGTCTCGTCTCCGTCACGCTGCCCGATCTCGGCGTGGAAAAAATCTCCACCACCGCCGACGTCGTGCGGTTTGCCGCCGGCTTCAAGGGCAAGCTCGGCGACACGTGGACTTGGGAATCCTCCGGCTTCTACAATCGCGTGAAGGGCGAGGACAAGGCCTTCCCCGACGTGCGCGAGAGCAAGCTTCAGGCTGCGCTGGCCGCACCGACGCCACCGCCTACAATCCCTTCGGCTACACGTTCAAGGTGCAGAACGGTGCCGTCGTAGCCGACCAACCTTACAAGAATCCCGCCGCGGTGGTGGATTCGTTCGCCGCCGTCTTCGCGCGCAACGCCATGAGTTCGATCGCCAGCGGCGATCTGCGCTTTACTGGTCGTCTCGTCCGCTGGTGGGGCGGCGACATCATGGCCTCCCTCGGCGGCGAATACCGCAAGGACAAACTCGCCGATCGGCGTCCTCCTTTCAGCGGTGAAAATCCCGCCAGCTCCGGCCTCGCAACGACGGACAACGATTTCATCCTCCATCCGCCGCGGCCCGATGTCACGGGCAACCGCAACATCACCAGCCTTTACGCCGAAGTCGTCGTGCCCTTGGTCCAGGCCGAGCGTCGCGTGCCGTTGATCAACACCCTCGAACTCACCGCCTCCGGTCGCCGCGAGAGCTACAGTGATTTTGGCGACACGACGAAACCGAAGGTGGGGGTGAACTGGCGTCCGTTTACCTGGCTCATGTTGCGCGGCTCCTACAACGAGGGTTTCATGGCCCCGAGCCTCGCCGCTCTCTTCACCAGTCCGCGCTGGACGATCAGCGCCGGTGCCGGCGACATCGATACCTATCGCAACCCGGTCACCAACGAGGGCGCCTACGTGCAGCGCAATTATTTCGGTGGCAATCCAAACCTCAAGGCTTCCGAGTCCAAGGG
>JBKJRG010000126.1:0-6950 GCA_046594805.1 Opitutaceae bacterium
CAAGGCCGTCGAGGGAGTTGGCCGCAACCCCGGCGCGTCCGGCAAAATCCTCGTCCAGTCCATCATCGGCATGGCGCTGGCGGAAGCCGTCGCGTTCTACGCCTTGTTCCTCGGCAAGTAATCCCGCCCACGCCGGCGCCCCGCGCCGGCGTGGTCCCTTTCTCCCGTCCGCCATGTTCTCCTCCCTGCTCTTCCTCGCCGCCGATGCCACGCACGCGGTTACCGCCGGGCATGACTCGGCTCCGAGCGGCATCACCAAGATCTCCCAGGACTTCGGCATCGCCCCGGCGCTGATCATCGCGCAGATCCTGAGCTTCTCCATCGTCGCGTTCGTCCTCTGGAAGTTTGCCTTCAAGCCGGTCATGGTGACTCTCGACGAGCGCCAGCAGAAGATCGCCGCCGGCCTGAAGTACGCGGACGACATGCAGGCCAAGCTCGCGGCCACGCAGCAGGAAACCGCCGCCGTACTCCGGAATGCCAACATGGAGGCGACGCGCATCATCGAGGACGCCCGCAAGGCAGCCAAGGAATTCCTTGATCGCCAGACACAGGAGGCCAGCACCAAGGCCAACGATCTTTTCAACAAGGCCCAGCAGGCCATCGAGCTCGAGCGGCGCAAGATGCTCGCCGATGCCCGCCACGAAATCGCCCGGCTCGTCGTGACCACCACCGAGAGGGTCCTGGCGCAAAAGCTCACCGACCTCGACCGCGCCTCGTACAACGACGCCGCCGCGAAGGAACTGACCCGCGTCTGATCGGCTGCCCGCCGATCCTCGCCCCCTTCCCTCGACCCACGCCCCGCGCATGGCCTCCGGCAAAAAACAAGTCCAGCAGCTCGCCCGCCAGTACTTCAAGCTGAGCCTGGTCAATGGCACGCTGTCCCCTGACCACGTCGGAGGCGTGTTGGCCCACATCGAGAAACACCGCCCGCCGCAAATGCTCGCGGTGCTCAAGGCCTACCGCCGATTGATCGCCACCGAGGCCGCTCGCGGCGAGGCCGTGGTCGAGCATGCCGGTCCGATCACGGCGGCCGCCCTGGCCAATATCACCACCGCCATGTCCAGGAAATACGGCCGTACCGTCACCAGCTTTGCCAAGCCGAACGATGCCCTGCTCGCCGGCCTGCGCATCCGGGTGGGGGACGACGTCTACGAGTCGTCCGTCGCCAACCAGCTCGCGACCCTCGCCGCCTCAGTCTAATTTTTCCTGATACGCCCGTTCCCGCAACCCCCCTTCCGATGAGCACCGTCCTCGAACAGATCGAACAGCAGATCGCCAAGCTCTCCAGCAAGGCCGTCAAGAAGAACACCGGCCACATCCGCACGGTCGCCGATGGCGTCGCAAAAATCGACGGGCTGTCCGAGGTGATGTACAACGAGATGGTGCAGTTCCCCGGCGGGGCCATCGGCATCGCGCTCAATCTCGAGGAGGACGAGGTCGGCTGCGTCATCCTCGGCGACATCTCGAAATTGAAGGAGGGCGACGAAGTGCAGACCACCGGCCGCCTCCTCTCCGTGCCGGTCGGCAAGGGCCTGCTCGGCCGCGCGGTGGATGCGCTGGGCAACCCGGTCGACGGCAAAGGCCCGATCGCCGCGACTGAAACCTACCCGGTGGAAAAAATCGCGCCCGGCATCATCGTGCGCAAATCGGTTTCGCAGCCGCTCTTCACCGGCATCATGGCGATCGATTCCATGATTCCGATCGGCCGCGGCCAGCGCGAGTTGATCATCGGCGACCGCGGCACCGGCAAGACGACCATCTGCATCGACACGATCATCAACCAGGCGAAGATCAACAAGGTCGGCCTCGCGTCGGGCAACAAGGACTTCCGCCCGGTGTATTCGATCTACGTCGCGATCGGGCAGAAGAATTCAAACATCGTCCGCACCATGGCCGCCCTGGAAGGTGCGGGCGCACTCGAATTCACCATCATTGTCGCCGCACCCGCGGCCGACAACCCCGCCAACCAATACCTGGCCCCGTTCTCGGGGGCCGCCATGGGCGAGTGGTTCATGGAAAATGGCATGGACGCGCTGATCGTCTACGACGATCTCTCCAAGCACGCCGTCGCCTACCGTCAGATTTCGCTCATCCTCAAGCGTCCTTCCGGCCGCGAGGCGTATCCGGGCGACGTGTTCTACCTGCATTCCCGCCTCCTTGAGCGCAGCGCACGGCTGGACGGCAAGGGCTCGCTCACCGGCCTCCCGATCATCGAGACCCAAGCTGGCGACGTCTCGGCCTACATCCCGACCAACGTTATCTCGATCACCGACGGGCAGATTTTCCTGGAAACCGATCTCTTCAACCAAGGCATCCGCCCCGCCGTGTCGGTCGGCCTCTCCGTCTCGCGCGTGGGCTCCGCCGCCCAGATCAAGGCGACGAAACAAGTCGGCGGAAAACTCAAGGGCGAGCTCGCCCAGTTCCGCGAGCTGGCCGCCTTCGCCCAGTTCGGCTCCGACCTCGACGCCAAGACCAAGTCCCAGCTCGAGCGCGGTGCGCGCATCGTCGAACTTTTCAAGCAGCCCGCCTTGAGTCCGGTGCCCATCGAGCTGCAGGTCGCGATTCTCTTCGCGATGCAGAAGGGGCTTTTCGATTCCATCGAACCCAAAAAGGTCGTGGCCGCCGCCCAGTCGATGAAGGACTTCTTCGGCACCCGCAAAGACGCCCTGCTCACCGAAATTCGCACCAAGGCCGCGCTCGACCAGGATCTCGAGGCTAAACTTCAGGCCGGGTGCGACGAATGGAAAGCCAGCTTCGCCGCCTGATTTAAGAAGTATGATTGAGGATTAATGATTTCGCCCCGCGGGACGACCACCGCCCGAAATCATCAATCGTAAATCCCAAATCATAACTACTCCGCATGGCTTCAACCCGCGACATCCGCCGGCGCATCAAGTCGGTCAAGAATACTCGCCAGATCACCAAGGCGATGGAGCTGGTGGCCGCTTCGAAGATGAAGAAGGCCCAGCAGGCCGCGCTGGCGGGCCGGCCCTACGCCGAGTTGATGGCGCGCATGCTGGCCGCTCTAGCGGATCGGGTGGAGGAGGCTCAGCACCCGTTCCTGGCCACGCGCGAGATCAAGACCCGCGGCATCATCCTCGTCACCTCGGACAAGGGCCTCGCCGGTCCGCTCAACGCGAACCTCTTCAAGCTCGTCACCGAGATCAAGACGCCCGCCAAGTACGTCGTCATCGGCCGCAAGGGCACCCAGTTCATCGCCCGCACCCACCGCGCGCTCCTCGCCGACTTTTCCGTGACCGATCGCGTCGCGTTCAGCGAAGTGAAGGTTGTCGCCGAGTTCATGGTGAAACAATTCCTCGATGGCGTGGTCGACACGGTCGAGATTCTCTGGCCCCGCTTCCGCAATACGCTGGTTCAGGTGCCGACGCTCCTCCCTTTGCTGCCGCTGACGAGCGTGAAGGATGTCATCGCCGACCTGCGCTCCGACGCCGGTGAAGGCGCTTCCACTGCGGCGAGCGGGACTGGCCAGCAGATGATCTTCGAGCCGGATCCCGCGACCGTGTTGCACGCGTTGCTGCCGCTCTACGTGAATCGCGAAATCCACCAGCAGGTCCTCGACGCGAAGGCGTCCGAGCACAGCGCCCGCATGGTCGCGATGAAAACCGCCAAGGACAACGCGACCAAGCTGCTCGGCGATCTCACGCTCGAATACAACAAGGCCCGCCAGGCCGCCATCACGCAGGAGATCCTCGAAATCGCGGCCGCGCAGTTTGCGGGCTAACCCGCAAACAAGAGCTGAAAAACTGAATGGCTGAAGGGCTAAAATGTTTCACGAGCATGGAGACCTCCGCAAGCGCACCCAAGAATTCGCGCGTCGGATTGCTCATGCTTACCGGGCATTACCAGCCCGCGATCGCGTCGCACAGGTTTGGGGCGAACAAATGTTGCGGGCGGGTGGCTCCGTCGGGGCAAATTATCGCGAATCCCAACGAGGTCGGTCGGTGGCGGAGCATCGTTCGAAAATGGGCGACTGCCTGCGGGAAGCCGACGAAACGCTCTATTGGATGGAGCTGCTCGAAGCCGAAGGGTACTTCAAGCCGGTCGTCATCGGCCCGCTCAAGCAGGAGTCGAGTGAGCTTATTGCAATTTTCGCCAGCCTCCTCGGGAAACGTTAATCCCCTTCTGCCTCATTTCCGCCTTTCAGTCCTTTAGCTCTTCAGTCTTTTCCAAATGAACACCGGCAAAATCGTTCAAGTCATCGGCCCCGTCGTTGACGTCCAGTTCGGCGAAAATTCCATTCCGCCGATTTACCAGGCCCTCACCGTCGATTTCACCGCCGCCGGCACGAAGCAGCTGCTGACGCTCGAAATCCAGCAGCATCTGGGGGGCGGCGTCGCCCGCGCGATCGCGATGTCGTCCTCCGAAGGACTCGTCCGCGGCATGCCCGTGCTGGATACGGGAGCCCCGATTTCCGTGCCGGTGGGCGCCGGCGTTCTCGGCCGCATCTTCGACGTCACCGGCAACACCGTTGACGGCAAGGGCCCGGTTAAGTTCGACAAGCGCTACCCGATCCACCGCCCCGCCCCCGCGCTGGTCGATCAGAACACCACCGCCGACATCCTCGAAACCGGCATCAAGGTCATCGATTTGATCGCCCCGTTCACCAAGGGCGGCAAGGTCGGCGCGTTCGGCGGCGCAGGCGTCGGCAAGACGGTCGTGATCATGGAACTGATCAACAACATCGCCAAGGCCCACGGCGGATACTCGGTGTTCGCCGGGGTGGGAGAGCGCTCGCGCGAGGGCAACGATCTCTACCACGAAATGTCCGAGGCCGGCGTCATCGACCAGAAGGATCTCACCAAGTCGAAGGTCGCGCTCGTCTACGGCCAGATGAACGAGCCCCCCGGCGCCCGCATGCGCGTCGCGCTCTCCGCGCTCGCGATGACGGAATATTTCCGCGACGAGAAGAACCAGGACGTCCTCCTCTTCATCGATAACATCTTTCGCTTCTCGCAAGCCGGCTCGGAAGTATCCGCGTTGCTCGGACGCTCGCCGTCGGCGGTCGGTTATCAGCCGACCCTCGCCAACGAGATGGGCCTCCTGCAGGAACGGATCACCTCGACCAAGAAGGGTTCGATCACGTCGTTCCAGGCCGTGTATGTGCCGGCGGACGATCTCACCGACCCGGCGCCGGCGAACACCTTCGCCCACCTCGACTCCACCATCGTGCTGGAACGTTCCATCGCCGAGCTCGGCATCTATCCCGCGGTCGATCCGCTCTCCTCGGTCTCGAAGGCGCTGCAGGCTGACATCGTCGGCGAGGAACATTACAAGGTCGCGCGCGAAGTGCAGCGCGTGCTCCAGCGCTACAAGGATCTCCAGGACATCATCGCGATCCTTGGCCTCGACGAACTTTCCCCCGAGGACAAGCAGATGGTCTATCGCGCACGAAAGATCCAACGCTTCCTCTCGCAGCCGTTCGCGGTCGCCGAAGTCTTCACCGGTTCGCCCGGCAAATACGTTTCCGTCAAGGAGACCGTCCGCGGGTTCAAGATGATCCTCGACGGCCAGCTCGACGACGTGAACGAGGGCGACTTCTACATGAAGGGCGGAATCGACGAGGTATTGGCGGCGGCCAAGAAGGCGTGAAAAACTGAACTTCTGAAAGGCTGACCCAACCGTAAATCATTTCAACAAGGCCGCATCACGCGAACCTTCAGACTTTCAGCCCTTCCGCCCCTTCAGCCTTTTCCTCCATGCCGCTCACCCTCGAAATCGTGACTCCCGACGCCCGGGTCTATTCTGACACAATCGACACCGTCGTCATCCCGACGCTCGAAGGCGAAGTCGGCATCCTGCCCGGCCACATCCCGCTGCTCGCGCAGGTCGAGCACGGCGAACTGCGAGTGACCAAGGGAACCGCCACCACGCTTCTCGCCGTCAGCGGCGGCTTCGTGGAAGTGGAGGGCGACCGGGTCCACGTCCTGGCGGAGCACGCCATCACCGAGGAAAAAATCGACGAGAAGGCAGTTGAGGCCGCCATGCAGCGCGCCCAAAAGGAACTGGAAGAGGCGAAGCATCTCGATCCGCAGCAGTACGAGCACCTCCAAAGCTTGGTCCGCTATTCGGGTGTCCAGCTGGCAGTCAAACGTCGCCGCCGGTAAGCTCTAAAAGTTTCTCGGCTCGAACGGGTTGCACCTCTTCGAGCCTTTTTCTTGCAACCGCACTGAAACCGAGTCTCAATCACGTCGTCATACTGATATGAGCAACGCCCCGTTCATTCCCCTTGTGCCGCTGTGCCAGCTTCCCGCTGGAGCGTTGGGCCGGGTACGCGAGTTGACTGGGGAGCCCGACTTTTGCCAGCGGGTTCGCGAGATGGGTTTCGGCGAGTCCGCCTTCGTTTCCAAGATCGGTGGCAAGGGGCCTTTTATCTGCCAGGTTAATGGCACGCGCATCGCGCTCAGTCATAGCGCCGCGATGTGCATCCGGGTGGAGCAACTGGGCCGGCGCTAACCGCGCTTCCCGCCGCTCGATGAAATTATCCGAGCTGGCCGTCGGCGCTACCGCCGTCGTCCGCGATTTTCCGAAGACCGGCGCCGCCTCCCTCCGATTGCGTGAAATGGGGCTCCTTGCCGGCACCCGCGTGACTCTCGTCCGCACCGCCCCGTTGGGCGACCCGATCGAAATCAAGCTGCGCGGTTATCACCTCACCCTCCGCAAATCCGAGGCGGAGCATGTGGTGGTGGAAAGCGTCCCGGATTAAGCACCGAATGCCCGGCTGTCGCTGCACGCTGCGCAGTGGCCAGTCCGGATTCTCTGCCCTTCCCCCGGCTCCGCCATGATTCCCGTTGCTCCGCACATTTTTCGCTCCCGTCCGCCGGGCTCTCCTACGCGCACCCCCATCTACGCGCTCGTCGGCAACCCGAACTGCGGCAAGAGCACGCTTTTCAATGCCCTCACCGGCTTGAAACAAAAGGTCGGCAACTACC
>JBKJRG010000321.1:0-6052 GCA_046594805.1 Opitutaceae bacterium
CGTTCCACAGAAACGCAATCGCCACCGCGCTCGCGAAGGCGCACGCGGCCCAGAACCGCACCGCGAACTGCCAGCCGTAATCCTGCGCGATATGCCCCGTCAGCTTGTCACCCGCCGCCGCGCCCATGTAGCCCATGAAGTTCACGAACCCCGCCGCGGCCGCTGCCGTCCCGTGCCGCGCCAGATCCACCGGCAGCGTTCCCACCAGCAGCACCTGCGCGCCGAAGATGCAGAAGCCAATCCAGAAAAGGATCAGCACCGACGGCAGCAAGCCGAGGTGCACCACGCGATCGTAGCCGAGCCCAAGCACGCCGAGCAGCACCAGCAGGCCGCAGATCACGGGGGCCCGGCGGCCCGCGTAAAAACGATCCGTCGCCCAGCCGGACCAATACGCGCCGGCGATGCCGCCGAACGGCAGCACGGCGTACTTGAAGGCCGCGACGCTGACGCTGTCGTTCCGCACTTCCTTCAGGTGCGTGACGCCCCAGTCGGTGAAGCCGTAGCGGCACGCATCGAGCAGGCACAACGCGATTGCGACCAGCCAGAGCGCGGGATTGCCGAGGGTGATGGCGATGTTTTCGCGGAAGGAGCGCCGGCTCGGAGTAGCCACGAGCGTGAGCGAGTGGTCGCCTTTCGTCCGCTCGCTCACGCTCGCAGCTACTTCCCCGGACAGAGGCGTGTCCTCGAGAAAAAACCACATCTGCACCGCGCTGGCTGTTACCAGCAGCGCGGGAATGTAGAGCGCACCGCGCCACCCGAAGCGCTGCGCGGCCCAGCCCGCCACGACAAACGTCAGCGCGCCGCAGAGCTGGTAGCCAGTCCCGATGATGCCAATCGCGCGCCCGCGTTGGGCCGCCGGAAACCAGTTCGCCGCGGCGCGCATGGTGGGCGGCCAGCCGAGCGCCTGCACGTAGCCGTTGCACGCCCAGATGAAGGTCAGGAAATAAAGCGCCGTGCCCCAGCCGAAGACAACATTCAGCGCCGCCGACGCAAGCAGCCCCAGCGCCAGCAATCGCCGCGGGGCCCAGCGCTCCGCGAGCTGGCCGTTGATGAACTGGCCGACGCCGTACGCCAGCTTGAGCGACATCAACACTGTGCCGAGCTGCGCCTTGGTGTAACCGAACTCGGCCTGCAACCCCGGCAGGGCGACGCCAAGATTGTTGCGGCAGAAATAAAACGAGCCGTACGTCAGCCAAAGCACCCACAAGGCCTGGCGCTGGCCGGAATCGAAAGCCGCGGGCGCGGGTGGACGGGTGACAGCGTGCAACCCGCGCAACGAAACGTCCGGCGAAACGCGGGTCAAACTTTCGTTGCGCAGCAATGGCCCCCGTAGCGGAACGCGTGAGCGTTTCGGGTTTGAAGATTCCCTCGTTCCGCCACGGACCGGACGAAAGGCTCGGGCCTTCCGCTACCCGGAACGGCGCATCGCCCCGGCAAATTCTAACTCACACCGCCCACTTGTCCCGGTAACGATCGCGCGTGAGCCACTTCGAGCTGCCGCCGCTGGCGAAACGATTCCGCGTCGGATCCCATTTCACGTTGGCGCCATAATGGTAGCCGAAGTTCATCAGGTGACACGCCGTCACGCTGCTCGCCCCAATGGCAACGTCGCAAATCGGCGTGCCGCGCGATTTCACGCAGTCGAGGAAGTCCTGCATGTGGCTCTTGCTGTTGTAGAGCTTCACTTTCGCGTCGGCCAGATACTCGCGCTCGGTCAGCGTCACTTCGCGCTCCATCGAAGTCCCCTTGTCGACTTCCTTGTCCCAGAATTTATGGACGGTCTTGCCGTCCATGATCAGCTCGAATTTTCCACGGTTCACGTGCACCTCGCCCTCGGTGCCGTAGAGCGAAACGCCCTTGCCCTTGACGTGCGTCAGCACGGTGCCGTCCGCGTAAACGAGCTGCGCGCCGCGCTTCGCCGTTTCCCAATTCAGCGGCGCGCGAATCTCGACCGGCCCGCTGCCATCGGCATTCAGCGCCCACTGCGCGATGTCGATGTGATGGGCGCCCCAGTCGGTGATCATGCCGCCGCCGAATTCCCACGTCTTGCGCCAGTCGGGATAATTGTCGTGCAGCCCGCGCGGACTCAGGAAGGGACTGTAATTCACCAACGGACCCGGTCCGCACCAGAGGTTCCAATCGAGTCCCGGCTCCATCGTCTCCGCCGGTTGGTTGTAGGGCGTGGCCGGATCGCCGAATGAAACATGAATGGAGTTCACGCGGCCGAGGACACCGTTCCGCATCAGCTCGGCGGCCACGCGGAATTCCTTCGAGGAGCGCTGCTGCGAGCCGGTCTGAAAAACGCGTTTCGCCTTGCGGGTCTCCTTCACCAACTCGACCGCCTCGCGGATATTATAGGTAAGCGGCTTTTCGCAATAGACGTCCTTGCCCGAGCGCACCGCCGCGATCGCGATGTAGGCGTGCCAGTGATCGGGCGTGGCGATGGCCACGATGTCGATGTCCTTGCGCGCGATCAGCTCGCGAAAGTCGTTATAAGCGGCGCAACCTTTGTAGTCGGCGCCGGCCTTCGCGGTGTAGGCGTCGTCGACCCGCTTCTTCGCCGCCTCGCGGCGCGTGGTGTCCACGTCGCACACCGCGAGCACCTCGATCTCGTCGCGGCCGAGGAAGGCGCTGAGATGACCCTTCATTTGCTTGCCCATGCCAATGCATCCGACGGTCAGCCGCTTGCTGGGCGCGGTAGCCTGCGACCAGACGCGACTGGGCAGAATCAACGGCGCGGCAACGAGGACCGCGGCACTCTGGAGAAATTGACGGCGGGTGGAGCGAAGGTAGGGCATGGGCGGAAAATGGTTGTGGGGGATTAGCCGGCAATTGGGAAGAGCGCGATGAGTTGCCGCGCGAAATTCCGTTCCCGGGGTTACGCGTGAACCACCGTCATTTCTTCTTCGCTGCTGGCTCCGACTTGGCGTAGTCAGGCCGGTCGGCTTTCATCGACTCCCCGGCATATTTGAAAGCGGGCCACACGGGCGATTCCGCGCGCACTTCCCGATATTTTTTCTGTAACTGCGCCTTCATTTCGGCGAATTTGGCCGGTTCACGCGCAGCCAAATCGGTGGTCTCGGCGACGTCCGTGCGGAGGTTGTAGAGGACGAAGGTCGCGAGTTCGGTTTCCTTGAATTCGCGTTCCTCCTCCACCGTGATGTCGTTGCTGCGCGGGGCGGGAATCTTGTCGAGCGTGGCCAGGATTTTCCAGTCGCCGGCGCGCAACGCGACCCTCGGGTCGCCGAAGGCGCGGTTGAAATGCCAGTAGAGCGGCGTGCTCCGGGTGACGGGTTTGCCCTCCAGGACCGGCAGAAAGCTCGCACCATCCAGCACGCGGTCGCGGGGCGGTGCGATCCCGGTGGCAGCGCATACGGTGGGCAGGAAATCCACCCCGCCGACGGGTTCGTCGCTCACGCTGCCGGGCTTGGTCTTGCCCG
Source organism: Opitutaceae bacterium (assembly GCA_046594805.1). Lineage (GTDB taxonomy): Bacteria > Verrucomicrobiota > Verrucomicrobiia > Opitutales > Opitutaceae > ER46. The sequence goes on from JBKJRG010000321.1 coordinate 3,441, forward strand.
GCCAGCGCACGATGCCGGGCACGCGAATGCCGCCTTCGTAGACCGAGCCTTTCTTGTCGCGCAGCGGGCCGGCCGAACCGTGGGGATGCTGCGGAGTGATGGCGGGGCCGTTGTCGCTGGTGAAGACCACGAGGGTGTTCTCGCGCAATCCCTGCCGGTCGAGCGCGCCCATCAAGCGGCCGAAGGCATCATCCATCTGCGTGATGTTGCCGTGGTGCGCGGAATAGGCCGGGTCTGCCGAAGGGTAGAGCGCGGTGTATTTCGGGTCGGAGGCAATGGGCTCATGCGGCTCGTGGAAACACACGTAGAGAAAGAACGGTTTCGTCTTGTCGCGCCCCTGGTCGAGCCACCGGATGGCCTCGTCGGCCACGAGATGCGCCGAATAGCCCTCGAGTTTGCCGGCAGGCTGGCCGTTGCGCACAAAGTTTGCCGGGTTGCGGTGGCTTGGCAGCGCGTTGTTTTGGGCGGAGAACCAGTGATCGAAGCCATGGTCCCCCGGCTGCGGCTGGTCGGTGCGCGTGAGCCCGCCGTTCAAGTGCCATTTGCCGGCATGACAGGTGGCGTAGCCTGCTCGCTGCAGAAGCTTGGCCACGGTGATTTCGCTGCGGGGCATATGCACGGGCGACCCCTCGGGAATCCAATTGCGCACGCCGACCCGCGTGGGGGTGCGCCCGGTCATCAGCGCGGTGCGCGAGGGCGAACAATTCGGGTGCGCCGCATAACAACTGGTCAGCCGCAGTCCTTCGCGGGCGAATTTGTCGAGATTCGGCGTGCGCACGTTTTGCTCGCCGAAACAGGCGAGATCGCCGTAGCCGAGATCGTCGGCCAGCACGAGGATCACGTTGGGCTTGGTCTCGGCCGCGAAAGCGGAGCTGCCAAGGAGGATGAATGCATAGACGCAGGCGAGGGATAGTTTCATGGGGATGGGTCTCATTATTCGCGGGGGAGCCGAATGACGCAGGTCTGGCCGCGTCATCGACGGCGCGATGCGCTCCGACCGTAACTTGCCGCGGGTTGGACTCAAGTCCAGGACCACACCCCGGATTTTAGTCCGCAAGGTTACGGCCCCGGCTGAACCGCCAAGCCGTCCGCCGCCCTTACTCTTCCGGCAGCGGCTGATCCTTCGTCTCAGGCAGCATCGGCAGGACCGCCAGGCCCAGGAGCAGCACCAGGCTCACCCACAGCCCGGCGGTGCGGAAGCCCTCGAGGTTGCCACCGAGTTTTTTCGTGATCTGGCCGACGGTGAATGGCGCCGTCGCCGCCACGACGCGGCCAAAATTATAGCAGAAGCTCGTGCCCGTCGCGCGCAGGCTGGTGGGGAAAAGCTCCGGCAGATAAATCGCGTAGAGGGCGAAGATCCCGAGCTGGCCGAAGCCCATCAACGGGATCATCCAGAAAATCTGGCTGAACTCACGCAGGAACTTGAACACGAGCACGGTCGACGCGAAGGAAAGAATCAGGGCGACGGCGGAGGCGAATTTACGGCCCTTGGTTTGCGCCAATTTGGCGATAAACGTCATTCCGAAAAACGCGCCGATGTTCTGCAGCAGGAGCCCCATCGAGCTCCAAAAGGCCTTTTCGCTGCCGAGTGCATCCGCCGAGAGATTCTTCGCCACCAGATGCGTCTCCACGATCGAACGGACTATTTTGGGGTGAAAGTTGCCGATGCCCCACAAGCCGATGATGCCGGCACTGCACAGCAGCAGCCCTCCCCAGGCATGTTTGCGCCAGCGCGGATGGGTCAGGAGCACCGCATAGGAACCGAACTTCACTCCCGTTATCTTCCCCGCCGCCCTCGCGTCCACCCACTTCTTGGGCTCTTTAAGCTTGGCCAGGATGAACACGCACAGGAATGCCGGCGCGGCTCCGACCAGGAACATCGCCTGCCAGGTTTTCACGTTGGCGGGCAGAAGCTGCCGCGCCGCCAGCAGCCCGATGCCCATGCCGATCAGCCCCGCGGAGATGTTCCCGATGCTGGAAAGCGATTGCAGCAGCCCGAGCGCCGGGGCGCGCGCCTTGTCCGGCACCGTGTCCGCCACGAGCGCCACCGCCAGACCGAAGACGCCACCCACGCCCAGGCCGGTCAGAAACCGGTAGACGCAGAAATCGACAAAACCCGTGGACAGCGCGCTCAGCCCGGTGAAAACCGAATAGAGCAAAACCGAGATCGTCAGGATGCGCGCGCGCCCAAAACGATCCCCCATGGCGCCGAAAAGGAGGCCGCCCGCCGCCCAGCCGAGCAGAAACACCGAGGTGGTATACGGGCCGTATTCCGTTGCCTTGCTCTTGTCGGGGAGCAGCTGCTCCATCGCCGCATCGCGACCCAGGTTGAAAAACTGCTGGTCCATGCAGTCGAACAGCCAGGCGAGCGAGGCGACGGCGAAGACAAACCAGTGATCACGCGTGAGCGTGCGCCACCAGGGTAGGGAGGGGGAATCGGGGGTCATGAAAGTAAGGAGGAAGAAAGGTCGGCCAACTTCCTTTTTTCCGGAGCGAAAGGTGCGAGGGTGGAGCGGCTTGATCCCCCGCCGCTTAGGTGCGGGCGTTCAGACCAGCGGCTGGGGGTCAAGCCGCTCCGCCTCCCGAAAACTCACCCGCGCCCTCACAGCTTC
>JBKJRG010000370.1:0-2763 GCA_046594805.1 Opitutaceae bacterium
GATTTTCGCCAACTGATGCGCCGCGGACGAACCAGCCTGATGGTGGGGCTCGTCTTCCTGGTCGGGTGCTTGTTGCTGGGTGAGCTGATTGGAAAAATGGGTGAAGGCACCATGGCACGCATCTCGAAGGAAGGGTTCACCATTGGTGGCTGGGTGGCCATGTGGCGCCCACTGGAGATCTACCTTTACGACTGGTGGCCCGTGCGGGCCGAGCGCCGGGTGCTCGATCGGCTGGCCCGCATGCGCGTGCGCCTCGAACTGTCATCTTCCGGCGCGACCGATCGGCAGCCACGGCCGGAATAATTCAATTGAAAGCTGCAGGTTGAGGGCCGAGAGAAAATTAAACGGCGCTCCCAACGCTCAGCCATCGACTCTCAGCTGCCAGCGTCCGCCTCAGCCCTCCTGCCGGACTTCCGCTTCCGCTTGCAGCCAGTGATCGAGCTCCCGGTTTTCCGGGCGTCCCGCTGATTCCCAGATTGAATGGGCGCGTTGAATAATTTCCGCGTGGGCCGCCCGCTCCTTGGCGGTCACACCCGTGTAGCCGTCGAGGCAGGAAGTCAGTAGCCCGGTTTCCGCATCCAGGACGAGGTGGGGAGGTTTATCATTCAAGAGGGATTCCATCATTCAGCCTCGCACGTTTGACCCTGGACCACAACCCGCCGGCGCAACCTTTGTGGCGCTACGCGGATTTAAATTTGTAAGTGCCGGTAAGCTGGGACCGGACCACCGGTTCGCGAGGGTTTGGTGAGCGTTGGTCAGCGGTGGAGTTACGGAATCGCCGACAGGCAAAATCACAACGTTGCCTGCGTTGACCCCATCCGCTCGTGGGCGACAACCCCATGGTTTCGCCCGTCGCGCAGGCGCACACTATGTCCATGCCGGTCAGCCGCACTCTGAGTACAGTCCTTGTCGCACATCGCTTCGGCGGGTGGTCGAGGGCGACTCGCGGCGACCGTCAAATCGGAGGGCCCCGTTTCGGGGACCAATAGGCTCCCAGCCCATCCGACTCAGCGTCGATTCTAGTGGCTGCGCGGCGTGACCGCGGCGCCCGCGTCCTCGCCACCAAGCTTACAAACAACGCCAGCTCCAGCAGAAAGAATCCAGATGAACTATCGCACCCTCGCATTAGCGGCGCTCGTCGCCTGCACCGCCGTCCAGTCGCAGGCCGACACCTTTGTCACCATCACGCCCACGGGGTCCACCGCGGCGACCGTGGCCAATCGCTGGGCGATCGGCAGCGACCTGTCGGGACTCAGCTACATTGACGGGAACTCCGGTTTTCCGTCCGCCACCGCCACCAATTTTTTCACGATTAACGGTGCCGCAATCCTGCCCCTGGGAAATCCGACCGGTTTCACGAGCTACCTCCCGACCGGCTTCGCGACCCCGCAGGGATCGGTGGGCAATGCGATGACGCCGAACTCGTACTCGGGACTCACCTACGTGGCGGCCGATCTCGGTTTGATCGGGCCGCTGAGCTTCTACGCGATTCACCATCGCTTGACCGGTGATTATCTGGCGCTCATCCAGCCCGGTTCGCCGACGATATCGGATCAAAAACCCATGTCGGCACCCGGCGGCCCGCTGACTCCTGGAGCCACCGGCTATTTCGCGTTGTCCTATGCGGAAGACAATGCGGGCGGGTGGGGCGCCAATCTTTTCTACTATCTCCGGACCAATTCGCTCGGCGAAACGGTCTTTGGCAGCTTGATCCCCGCGCTCGGCTCCGGCCCGACGGATCGCTGGAATCTCGGCGCGGGCCGCGGTTACACCGACCTGGCCTACACCAGCACCAATGTCGGTTTCGGTTTTGGCCCGAGCCAGTTCTATTATCTCCGCCTGGATCCGCTCACGCAGACCACGTTTTTTGGCCGCATCAATCCGCTGACCGGCGTCGCGACTGACATCCAGGACCTCGGCGGAGTCTACCGCACGTTGGTGTTCACCACCACGAACGTTGCTTACGGCGCGAACCTTTTCTACAGCATCGGCCGCTCGGCTCAGACCATCACGTTCGCCCCGCTGGCCGGCCATACCGCGTGCGATGCGCCGTTCACCTTCGTCTATCCGACAGCCAGCTCGGGTCTGCCGGTGACACTGACGGTTTCCGGCCCGGCGACGGTTTCGGGTGGCAATGTGGTCACGCTCACGGGCGCGACGGGCACGGTCGTCCTGACGGCATCACAAGCGGGCAACACGACGTTTGCACCGGCGCCCATTGTGACTCAGAGCTTTTCGGTCGGCGTGTGCGTTCCCACGACGACCCCTCAGACCATTACTTTCGCCCCGGTCCCCGATCGCGGATTGTGCGACGGTCCCTTCACCGTCTCGCCCACCGCCAGCTCTGGTTTGCCGGTTACTCTCACCGTGACGAGCGGTCCCGCGACGGTTTCGGGCAACACCGTGACGCTCACCGGCGTGGGCAGCGTGACCTTGCTCGCGACCCAGGCGGGCAATGGCACCTATTCTGCCGCCGCCTCCGTGTCGCGCACGTTTGCCGCCGCGAAATGCGCCGCCACCATCACGCTCGATCATCTGACCAAGACCTACTTCGGCGTGCCTTTCAACGTACTCGATTGCGTTATTGCCACCACCACGCCGGCGGGACTTCCCGTGATCATCACTTACAATGGCAGCACGACGCTACCCGCGGCCGTCGGCACGTACGCGGTCGTCGCCACCATCGACAGTCCCACCTACGCCGGCACGGTCACCGGCACTTTCGTCGTCAACCCTGATCTCCGACTCGCGCAAACGCTGAGC
>JBKJRG010000494.1:0-11805 GCA_046594805.1 Opitutaceae bacterium
GGCTTCGCCGGTGTGGCCAGCTATGATCCGAACACTGGCCGCTACAACACTCCGCAGGATTACCACAACAACGTGGTGGTATCCCAAGTGGCGCTCGCCAAGGCCCTGGAGGGCGCCGTCTCGCCCCTGCAGCGGCTCTACCACGGATCGTTCCTCACGAACTATTCGTTTCCGCGCGAGGCGTTCGGTGGCAGGGTCGCCGGTTTTTCCGTCGGCGGCAGCGAACGCTGGGAATCGAAGGCCGCCATCGGTTTCTACGGCAAGGTCGGCGATCCGGCGAACTCACCCACGATCATCAACCTCAACGACGTGGCGCGTCCCATTTACGACAACGGCAACTATTACACCGACCTGTGGATCGCGTACTCGCGCAAAATTTCCAACGGGAAGATTGGGCTGAAGGTGCAGCTGAACGTGAACAACGCATTCGAGGGCGGCCGGCTCATGCCAACCCAGGTCAACTTCGACGGCACCCCTTGGGCGTTTCGCATCATCGATCCGCGGCAGTTCATCCTGCAGGCGAGCTTCACGTTCTAGGACGGGCCTCGAAATACCGGCGCGGGATGCCGGAGGTGGGCGTGCCGGGTGGGCACGGGCGGTCCCGCCCGTGGAGAAGCGCGCGAAGCCCGTGGGCCCGTGCCGGGCGGCTGGGCGCATCTGCCGGTTGGCGGTAGGGGAGGTGGCTTGCGAGCGCTCCGGTCGCTGAGCGCTCGCAAGCGAGCTGGCCTACAGATGCAGGTGCGATCCACCGCCAACCGGGAGATGCGCGCCGGGCGGCTCCCCCGGCAAGAGGGAGCTTTTTTTATGCCCGGAGCTCCTTAAGCTCGATGGCCAATGGCTCCCGTCACTTCGGCGCGATGTTCGTTTTTGTCTCCCGGGCTCGCCGCCGCGTGTCTGGTGGTGGCCGTCGCGCTCGCCTACGGCTTCAGCCTGCGAGCGCCTTTCCTCTTCGACGACGCGGGTGCCGTCGTGGACAATCCGACCATTCGCCGGCTCTGGTCGCTCGATGTGCTCCGTCCGCCCGCGGACGGCAGCACGACCACGGGGCGGCCGGTCGTCAACCTCTCGTTCGCCCTCAACCACGCGCTGAGCGACGGGCACGTCTGGAGCTATCATGCGCTGAACGTGGTGATTCACGCGCTGGCGGGGCTGGTGCTCATGGGCATTCTGCGCCGGACGCTGACCGGAGCGGTGCTGCGCGAACGCTTCGCGGCCGCCGCGCCGGGGCTGGCGTTCGTGATCGCGCTGTTCTGGGCGTTGCATCCGCTGCAGACCGAATCGGTGGTGTCCATCGCGCAGCGCACGGAAACGCTTTGCGGGCTTTTTTACCTGCTCACGCTCTATGCCTTCATCCGCGGGACCGGGCCCGGCGCGCCGCCGCGGTGGTGGCTGGGGCTGGCGGTGGCGTCATGCCTGCTCGGCATGGGCACGAAGGAGGTGATGGTCACGGCGCCCGTGATGGTGCTGCTCTATGACCGCACGTTTGTCGCCGGTAGTTTTGCCGCCGCGTGGCGCCGGCATGGCCGCTGGCATGCGGTGCTCGCCTCCACGTGGCTGCTGCTCGCGTGGCTCCTGCTGCACGGCGGAGGCGCGCGCGGAGCGCCGGCGGGGTTCGGACTCGGCGTGTCCACGTGGAGCTACCTGCTGACGCAGTGCGAGGCGATCCTGCTGTACCTCAGGCTTTCGCTCTGGCCGAGTCCGCTGGTCCTGGATTACGGCACGACGGTCGTCCAGTCGGTCGCGGAGGTGTGGTGGGAGGGAACGGCGGTGGTGGCGCTTTTGGTCAGTGTGGTTTGGGCCCTGGTGCGCAAGCCGGCGCTCGGCTTTGTCGGGGCGTGGTTTTTTCTCATCCTCTCGCCGAGCTCGAGCGTGGTGCCGCTGGTGACGCAAACCATGGCGGAGCACCGCATGTATCTGCCACTGGCGGCCGTCGTCGTCCTGGGTGTGCTCGGGCTGCATTCCCGGATCGGCGGGCGGGTGGCGTGGCTGGCGGGTGCCTTGGCCGTTGCTTATGGCGGGGTGACGGCGCTCCGTAATCGCGAGTACCGCGACGCCCTCGTCCTCTGGACGGCGAACGTTGCCAGTTACCCCCGGAGTGCCCGGGCCCACAACAACCTTGCCTTGATCCTCCACGAACAGGGGAGAGCCGCCGAGGCCGGCACGCATTTCGCCCGCGCCGTGCAGCACCAACCGGGTTACGTCTCCGCCCATTACAACTGGGGGGTGGCATTGCTGGATCAACAGCGCGTGGCCGAGGCGATCGTCCAGTTCGAAACCGCATTGCGGCGGGCGCCGGATCATGCCGACGCCCGGGTGAATCTCGGCAACGCGCTCGCACGGCTCGGCCGCGGTGCGGAAGCGCTCCCGCACTACGAGGCCGCGCTGCGGCTGAAGCCCGGCCCCGACGTGCACTTCAACCTGGGACTGACGCTCGCCAGCCTCGGCCGCGATGAAGAGGCGGTGAACCACCTGCGGACCGCGCTGCAAGGGCGGCCGGATCTGGCGGAGGCGCACTACCGGCTCGGACGCCTGGCAGAGCGGGCGGGAGACGAGACGGGCGCGGAAAAACATTACAGCGAGGCCTTGCGGATCGCTCCGGGCCACGCCGCGGCGCACGCCAGCCTCGGCGTGCTGCTGGCGCGCTCCGGGCGGCTGGCGGCCGCACGCGAACATCTGCGCACCGCCGTGCAATTGAATCCGGGCGATGCAGATGCGCTGGCGAACCTGGGCAACGTCCTCTTGGTGCAGGGCGAAGGGCGGGAAGCCCTCGCACGTTACGAGGAAGCGCAGCGCTTGCGGCCGGATGACGCGCGGCTGCGGGAAAGCGTGCGGCTCGCGCGCGAAGCGCTGGGCGGTTCGCGTTGACCCCAACGCGGGGAGGTCCGGCGCGGCCGGGTCGGGCGGCGGTAGCGGCAGGCGTCCCTGCCCGCCGGGCTTCGTTTCCTACTCGTGCTCTTGCTCGTGTTCGTACTCGTGATCGTGCCCGACCGATTCGAGCACGATTACGAGCAAGAGCACGAGCACGCGGTGGCGGACCACGGCAGGCAGGGACGCCTGCCGCTACGCGGGCTTGGCGACGTGCTCCGCGGCGGTTTATCGTTTCGCCATGCCTGTCCGCCACGCTGCCCCCGCGCTCATCGATTTTGCCTTGCAACTCCTGGAGCGCGCCGGGCTCGAAGCGGAAAAGTCACGGGTCGTGGCCGAAATTCTCGTCGAAGGCGATCTGCTGGGGCACACCACGCATGGGCTCGCGCTGCTGCCGGCGTACCTCGCCGAGCTCGAAAAGGGCGGGATGACAAAATCCGGCGAACCGGAGGTGCTGGCGGATTTTCCGGCGGCGATCACGTGGGATGGCCGGCGTTTGCCGGGCCCGTGGCTGACGGTGCGCGCGCTCGAACTGGCCGCGGGTCGCGCCAAGGTGAATGGCACCTGCGCCATCTCGATTCGCCGCAGCCATCACATCGCGTGCCTGGCGGCTTATCTGAGGCCCGTGACCGAGCAGGGACTCATGGTCATTCTCACCTCGTCTGACGCCTTCACGTCCAGCGTCGCACCTTTCGGCGGACGCCGCGAAGTGTTCACGCCGAACCCGCTGGCGGCGGCGTGGCCGACCGATGGCGATCCGGTGATTATCGATGTCTCGATGTCGATCACCACGAATGGGCTGACGAAGCGATTGCACACCGAAGGAAAACGCTTCCCGGGATTGTGGGCGCTCGATGCCGAGGGTCGGCCGACGGACGATCCCGCGGCGCTGTATGCGAATCCACCGGGAACCCTGCTGCCGATGGGCGGGGTGGATCACGGGCACAAGGGTTATGCTTTCGCGTTGCTGGTCGAAGCGCTCACCGGCGGGTTGGCCGGCCAGGGGCGCGCCGAACCGAAGGAAGGCTGGGGCGCCACCGTGATGGCGCAGGTGTTCGATCCGAAATGTTTTGGGGGAGCCGAGCATTTCAAACGGCAGACCAGCTTCGTCGCTGCCGCGTGTCGCAACAATCCCCCGCGACCCGGCTTCGAGCGGGTGCGGCTGCCGGGCGAGGCTGGATTGCGGCGGCGGACCGAACAGCTCGCGCGAGGCGTGGAGCTGTATCCGAATATCCTCCCCGCGCTCGGACCTTGGGCGGAGAAACTCGGCGTGGATACGCCGGCTTCTTGGTAGGGCTGCCGCTTGCCGGCATGCCGCCGCGGGAAGCGCGGCCGGAAATCCCAGGTGAGCGAGCGCTATATCCGCGACGGCGCGGCGGCGAGCGCCGGCCCTACCGCGAGCGGACCGCCGGCGACGGACTGTCAGCGGGATTTCGCGGCTGACAAGGGCGGCGGCGCGGCGCAGAACCTGCGGTTCACATGACCCCGGCCCAACTCCGCCGCGCCCGCGAGGCGCTTGATGCGTTTGCAATTGAGACTCCCTCGTGGGGGTTTGCCGATACCGGCACCCGGTTCGGCAAATTCTTCCAGGAGGCGTCGGCCATCGATCTCGGCGACAAGCTGGCCGACGCGGGCCACGTCAACCGGCTGACGGGGTGCTGCCCGACGGTGGCGGTGCATGTGTTGTGGGACTTCAAGCCGGGCGAGGATCCGAAGGCGGTGGCGCGGCTCGCGCGGAAGCACGGAGTGAAGATCGGATCAATCAACCCGAACCTTTTCCAGGATCAGTGCTATAAATGGGGCTCGTTCGGGCACAACGATCCCGCGGTGCGGGAGCGGGCGGTGCAGCATTGCGTCGACTCGATCGCGATCGGCAAGGCGGTGGGCAGCGAGTATCTTTCGCTGTGGTTCGCGGACGGAACCAACTACCCGGGGCAGGGCAGCATCCGCGCGCGCAAGCAGACGTTCGAGGAATCGCTGCGGGCATTGCACCGCAAACTGGGACCGCGCCAGACGATGCTGGTCGAGTACAAGCCGTTTGAGCCCGCGTTTTATGCGACCGACATCGCCGACTGGGGCATGGCGCTGCTGCTGGCGAAGAAAGCCGGCCCGCGGGCCAAGGTGCTGGTCGACACCGGTCATCACTACAACGCGCAGAACATCGAGCAGATCGTGGCGTGGCTGCTGGATGAGGACATGCTGGGCGGTTTCCATTTCAACGACCGCCGTTATGCCGACGACGATCTGACACTCGGCTCGATCGACCCGTACCAGGTCTTCCGAATCTTCCACGAAATCCATTTCTTCGCGAGCGACCGCGGCCGGATGCCGAAGATTGCCTACATGATTGACCAGTCGCACAACGAAAAGCCAAAGATCGAAGCGACGATCCAGACGGTGGTGATGGCGCAGGAACTTTACGCCAAGGCGGCGCTGGTGGATCATCACGCCCTCCGCCGCGCGCAGGCGAAAAATAATGTCGTGGACGCGGAGCTGGTGTTGAAGCGCGCGTTCTTCACCGACATCGCGCCCGCACTCATGGCCTGGCGACGGGCAAATAAGCTGCCGATCGATCCGCTGCAGGAGCATCGCCGGAGCGGTTACGAGCGCACCGCCGCTGCCGATCGCAAGCGCCGCCGGCGGGAACTGGGGCTCGTGCAGGGCGGAAGCTATGCGTGAGGTTTCCGCGCACCGCGCGCGGCCTTTTTCTATTGTTCGTCATTCGTTCGTTTCACTCAGGACAGGTCAGGCTCTGAGCGAATGCGAGGGGCGGAGCGAGAATTCAACTGCGTTTCCCGACCGAGAATTTCATCCGGCGGATGACGCGGGAGTAAAGCAACGGCACCAGCCGCTTCAGGTAGATCGCGCCCGCTTCGCGGCCGATGTAGACTTCTTCCCGACCACGCGCCACCGCGCGGATGATGGCCCTGGCGCAGGTTTCGGCGGTCATGCCTTTCATCTGGTTCTCATCGATCACGCCGTGTTTCCGACCGTCGGGGCCAAGGGCGTTTTCCGAGACGGCGGTGCGCACGTATCCGGGACAGGCCAGCGTCACGCGGATGCCTTCGCGCCACACCTCCGCGCGCAGGCAGTCGAAATAACCGTGCAGCGCATGTTTGGCCGCGGCGTAGGTGGAGCGGCCGGGTGTGCCCACGTAACCCATCACGCTGCTGACCACCACCAGATGGCCGGCCCGCCGCTGCAGCATGGCCGGCAGCACCGCCTTCGTCAGCGCGACCGGGCCGAAATAATCCACCTCCATCAATTCCCGCTCCACCGTGGGGGCGGTCTCGAGGGCAAAGGCACGCTGGCTGACGCCGCCATTATTCACGAGGACGTCGATGCGCCCGTGCTGCGCCAGGATTCCGGCCACGGCGGGTGCAAACGTTTCGCTGCGCAGCAGGTCCAGCGGCAGCACCTGGTGATCGTCCGGCCGCACACAGGTGCGGCGGACGCGTTCGAGCTGATCGCGGCGCCGGCTCGACAGCACGAGTTGCGCGCCGTCGCGGGCGAAGCCGCGCGCGAGCGCCTCGCCGATGCCGGACGACGCGCCGGTGATCCAGACGATTTGGCCGGAAAAACTCACTTGGTTTTGAGTTTGGTGTTTTGAGTTTTGAATTGGCTGGATTGAAACCCAAAACTCAAAATCCAAAACTCAAAACCTGGTTCGGCTACTCGGTCCATGGGATGCACTCGAAGACAGATTCGATCAGCTGCCGTAGACGCCGCCGTTGATGTCGAGGGTCGCGCCGGTGATGAAGCCGTCGAACTCGCCGGCGAGGAACACGGCGGCGCGCGCAACATCCTCGGCGTTGCCGCCGCGCCCGAGCGGAATGGTGGCGATGGTGGCCTGGGCCGATTCGGCCGTGGTGTGGGTCGTGTGGAAACTTGTTCCCAGGATCAGGCCGGGCGCGAGGGCGTTGACGCGGATGCCCTGGGGGCCGAGCTCGCTGGCGAGGGCTCGCGTGAAGGTGAGAACCGCGCCTTTGGCGGTGGAGTAGGCGAGCGAACCGCCGTGGCCGCCCTTCCGGCCGGCGAGGGAGGAAAGATTGATGATGCTGGCACCGCCACGCGATTTTGCCGCGGCGACCAGGTGCCGAGCGGCGGCGCGCGACATGCGACGGACACTGCCTACGTTGAGCGAGATGGTCTGCGACCAGAAATCATCGTCGGCGGTCGCAAGGGTCCGACGACCGATCAGCGAACCGGCGTTGTTAATCAGGATGTCGAGCCCGCCGAGAAACTTCACGGCGTCGCCGACGAGCTGGTCGCACGCCTCGGTGCGGGTGAGATCGGCGCTGGCACTGGCGCAGCGCCGGCCGAGCGTGGCCGCCTCGCGCTCGAGTTTTTGCGCGCCTTCCGCGCTCGAGTGGTAGTGGACAAAGACGTCGCAGCCCGCGCGCAGCAGGTGCTGGCTGATGGCGAACCCGATGCCCTGCGCGCCGGCGGTGATCAGCGCGCGTTTGCCGAGAAGTTTGCTCATGGGAAGGAAGCCGGACGCTTGATGAATGGGAAGCACGGTCAATCCCGCGGATCGGCAGCAACTCGCGCGGGCGCCAGGCGTAAACCCGGAAGGCAATCAACCCTTGTCACAGAGCATTCGCCGTCGAATGACTCACGAGTGGCGGCCAGGCCACGTTTTCGGCCGTTCCCAGAATCGATCGTCCCGGCCGCCATAGTAGGTGGCGAGCACCTCGTCCATCACTGCGGAAGTGCGGCGGGCGGAATCGCCCGTGCTGGGGCAGGTGCCGCGGTCCAGTAGTTCGTCCACAATGGTTTGAATCAGCGGCTGGGCGACGTGCGGCGGATAAGGCACGTCAAGCGGCTCGATGCCGCGGGCCGTTTCAAGGCGGAGCGGTTCATTGGTGAAAGCGGAGATGGTCAGCCGGCCGGCGATGCCGGTGAACTCCAGGGCATCCTCCTTCGCGAGGCTGGCGAAGTTCCAACTCGCCGCGCCAGGCACGCCTTGCGCGGTGCGGAAGGTCATCGCCACTGCGTCCTCGACTTGCCCGGCGGCAACCAACTGCGACGCATGGCCGTGGACGCCTTCGAGCGGTCCGCAGAAAAAATCCAGGAGATCGAGGAGATGGGAGCCCAGATCTAGGAGAAGGCCGCCTCCGGAGCTGACGGGGTCGACGCGCCACGCATTCCGTGGATCGGCGTTGGCGGGCGTCGGCGTCGCCAGGCGATAGTTCACGCCGGTGAGCGTGCCGAGGGCGCCCGCTTCGAGCAGCTCCTTCACCTTGAGAAAGCGCGGCAAGGCGCGCCGATAATACGCCACGAAAAGTTTCTGTTTCGCCTGCGCGCACGCCGCGATCATGGCGTCACACTCCGCGGTGTTTCGCGCCATCGGTTTCTCGACGTAAACGGGTTTGCCGGCGGCGGCGGCGAGCAGCGTGCCCTCGAGGTGGACACCCGGCGGCGTGGCGATGTAGACCGCGTCGACTTCGGGGTCGTTCACCAGGGCGCGCGCGTCATCATACCAGCGCGGCACGCCGTGGCGCTGGGCGTAGTCGGCGGCGAGTGTGCCGTTGCGCCGCATGACCGCGACAAGTTTGGAACCGCGCGCTTTCTGGAAACCGGGGCCGCTCTTCACCTCGGTCACATCGCCGCAGCCGATGATGCCCCAGCGGATGACGTCGCGCGGCGCGGAGGCGGGAGGAGGCATCGTGGCGCCAGCCAACGCGGGCGGGGCCTGTGGGGCAAGTCGTCCGTGCGCCCACGCGCCGGGCTACGGCGCATGCTGCAGGATCAAGGTGGAGGAATCACGCGCCGGGGTGCGGCGAGCTCGCGCAGGCCGGCGAGCACCCGGGACTCGTCCGCCACGGGGTCGTGGTGCGGATATTGATTTGGGCTTCTGCGTGGTCAGGCACGATGTTGACCGTGCCGCCGCCGCGAATGCCTCCCCCGCGAATCGGAGTTGAGTTCCACCGACCACGCCTTCATTTCCACGCGACCCCATGCCCCCGTCCGACCCCGAGACGTCCCGCTGGTTTGCCGAGGAGGTGCAGCCGCACGAGTCCGAACTGCGCGCTTACCTGCGCGCGAAATTCTCCGCGCACCTCGATATCGACGACCTCGTGCAGGAAACCTACGCCCGCCTTCTCCAAGCCCGCGAACAGGCGCCGTTGCGCTCGGCCAAGGCCTATTTGTTCACCACCGCGCGCAACGCCGCCTTCGATATTTTCCGCCGCCGCAAAATTGTCGCGATCGACGGCATAGCAGAAATCGAGCTCCTGCCCGTCTTTGAAGACAGGCCCGGCGTCGCCGAGGCTGTCTGTCATGATCAAGAACTCCAACTCCTCGCCGAGGCCATCCAGGCCCTCCCCGAACGCTGTCGCCGCGTGCTGACCCTGCGCAAACTTCACGGCCTCTCGCACCGCGAGATCGCGCAGCAGCTCGGCATTGCGGAAAACACCGTCAACGCCCAGATCGCCGTCGGCGTGCTCCGCCTCCGGGACTATCTGCGCGCCCGCGGCATGACGAAAGGCGGTCCGGCATGAGCTCCGCGCCGCGCAAGCCCGGGTTCACCCCGGCCTCCGAGACCATTGAAGCCGCCGCCGCGGTCTGGCTCAGTCTGCGCGACCGTGGGATGAGCGCCCCCGAAACGGCCGAGTTTGTGCATTGGCTGCAGCAGGATCCGCTGCACGCCACGGTGTTCGATGAACTCGCCACCGTGTGGAAGGACTTCGATCGTCTCGGTGCCGTGCCCCCCCCCGCCACCGCGTCCGGCGCGTCCGAACCCGACGCCGACCTGCTCGCTCCGCGCATCCGCCGGCGCCTCCACCGCACCCTCGCGTGGAGCGCCTTGGGCGCTGCCGCCGCGGTCCTCCTGCTGTTCACGCTCTGGCCATCACTCTCCCGCACCCCGCACCACACCGCCGAGACCGCCGTCGGGGCGTTTCAGAAATTCGATTTCCCCGATGGCTCCGTCGCACAGCTTAACACCGACTCCGCGATCGTGACTGTCTTCACTGCCACCGAGCGCCGCGTGCGCGTCGTGCGCGGCGAGGTTTTTTTCACCGTCACCAAAGATCCCGCGCGCCCCTTCATCGTCACCGCTGGCCCGGTTGCCGTGCGCGCCGTCGGCACCGCGTTTAATGTCAACCAGCGCGTCGACGTCATCGAGGTCCTCGTCACGGAGGGCCGCGTGCGAGTCGACGACGCCCGCGACGAGCGCTCGCTGCTCCCCGCGGCCACGGCGTCGTCCGCCGAACCACCGCTGCTCGTCGCGGGCGAACGCGCCGTGGTCCCGCTTGCGCCCGCCGGCTCCGCGGCGACACCGGTCACCGCCATCGTCGAGAAAGTCGCCGCGGACGCCGCCCGGCGCGCGCTTGCCTGGCAGGAGCGCCGGCTGGAATTCGACGCGGTGCCGCTCGCCGAGGTTGTGCGCGAGTTCAATCGCTACAACCGGCAGCAACTCGTGATCACCGATCCCGCGCTCGCGGCGAAACGCTATAGCGGCATCTTTCGCGCCGACGGCTATGAGTCGCTCGTGCGCCTGCTCGAGGCCGATTTCGGCGTCAGCGTCGCCCGCGGTGAGCGTGAGATTGTGCTGCGCGGCGGCGGGCGCTGAGAGTTTTCCGGTTCTCGCGATGCGATCGACGCCTCCCCGGCTCCTGTCCGCGATGGGGACGCTGCGCGCCGGCTTCCGCCGGTTCCTAAACTATTTTCTAGCAGTTTTGTGCTGGCCACCCGTCTGCCCCGGTGCCCCTGCACTTCCGGGCAACACCCCTGACGCCCGCATGCCCCGCACTTCCGCACGTCCGCGCCGTTCGCCCCGCCGTCTGCGGGTGCGCGCGTGCGTTTCGCTCGGCGCCGTGGTCGGCGGCGTGGGCCTGCTTCTGCCCGCGCCGATCGCTGCCGCCGAGGCGAACCTCCGCCCATTCGACATTCCCGCGGGCGAGGCCCAATTCACCCTCAAGCAGTTCGCCCTGCAATCGGGCACCCAGCTCCTGTATGCGCCGGACGACGTGGACGGCGTGCCGACGCAGGCCGTGCAGGGAGAGTTTACTCCGATCGTTGCGCTCGAACACCTGCTGAGGCGCACGCCGCTCAAGGCGCGCCAAGACGGGAAGACAAAAGCCATCGCGATCGCCCGCCACGTGCCGCCCCGGGCTCCGCCGCCACCACCCGCTCGCTCGACGGCGCAGCCCCCGCCCACCGCTCCCCAACCCATCGACCCCTCTTCCGTGAAAACCCGCACTTTAATTTCCCTCTTCGCCGCCTGGTTCATCTCCGGTGGCGCGGCTGAAGCCCAGAACACCGCACCAGCGCCGAAAGAAGAAACCGCCGTCCTGCTTTCACCCTTCGAGGTGCGCACCGACAAGGACACCGGCTACGTGGCGACCAATACACTTGCCGGCAGCCGCCTGAATACCCGTCTCGTCGACACGCCTGCGTCGATTTCCGTGATGACAAAGGATTTTCTCAACGACATCGGCGCGCTCAGTGTCAGCCAGGCGATGGAGTATGCGCTCAGTGCGAGCAACGACATCGGCAGCGGCGGCACCCAGCTCGGCGCCTCGACCGGCAACGGACTGATCGAAAACGATTTCAATTTCCAGATCCGGGGATATCGCCGTGCAACGCAGACGCGCGATTTTTTTCCGACGCTGCTCGATGCCGACGCGTTCAACATCGATCGCGTCGAGGTCGCCCGCGGCCCCAATTCGCTCCTCTTTGGCATCGGCGGCCCCGGTGGCATCGTGAACACCGCGACCAAGCGCGCCGACCCCGGCCGCGATTTCGGCGAGATCGCCCTGCGTAGCGGGAGTTGGGCCCGGCGCCGCGCCGCCCTCGACCTCAACCGCAGCTTCCTGCGCGGCAAACTCGGCGCGCGCGCCAATCTGCTGTTCCAGCGGGCCGGGGGCTATCACGATTTCGAAAGCGACAACCAGGAGCGCGGCGCGCTCGCGTTCACGTGGCGCCCCACGGATT
>JBKJRG010000506.1:0-2870 GCA_046594805.1 Opitutaceae bacterium
CTTTCGTTTTGGCCGCGTAAATGTAGGCCAGCTCGCTTGCGAGCGCGGTTTGGCGCGCGCAAGCGCGCTGACCTACGGTAAAGGCGTTTGAACAGCCAAAACGAAAGACCATGCGCCACTTCCGGCCACCGCTACTTTCCATTCGCTAACCCGCAGCCGAAAGCCTTACTCACTCCCCTTCCCGTGCAAGCGACGCCCTCTCCCGCCCCGGCTCCGATCCCCAATGTGCTCGCCGAGCGCTATGCTTCGCCGGCGATGCGGGATATCTGGTCGCAACACGGCCGGGTCGCCCTCGAACGCGATTTCTGGATCGCGGTGATGAAAGCCCAGCGCGATCTCGGTGTGCCGATTCCCGCCGAGGCGATCAAGGATTACGAAAAAATCAAAGGGCAGATTGACCTCGCGGCCATCGCGAAGCGGGAGCGCGTCACGCTCCATGACGTCAAGGCCCGAATCGAGGAGTTCTCCGATCTGGCCAAGCGCCAGTTCATCCATCTCGGGCTGACCAGCCGCGACCTGACCGAGAATGTCGAACAGCTCCAGGTGCTGCGCTCGCTGAAGCTGGTGCATTTCAAGGCGGCCGCCACGCTTCTCGCACTCGCCCACCAGGCAGAATCGCACCGCGACCTCATGATCACGGCGCGGACGCATAATGTCCCGGCCCAGCCCACTACCCTGGGCAAGCGCATCGCGATGTTCGGAGAGGAACTATTGATTGCATTCACCCGGCTCGAGGAATTGCTCGCGCGCTACCCCGTGCGCGGGCTGAAGGGCGCGGTCGGCACCCAGCTCGATCAGCTCACACTGCTCGGCGGCGACTCGAACAAGGTCGACCAGCTCGAAACGCGCGTGCTGAAGCACCTCGGATTCCACGCCTCGCTCAGCGCCGTGGGCCAAGTTTATCCCCGCAGCCTGGATTTTGAAGTGGTTTCCGCCCTGCACCAACTGGGCGCGGCCGCGGCCAGTTGCGCCACGACGCTCCGGCTGATGGCGGGCGCCGGATTGCTCACGGAGGGCTTCCAGGAGGGCCAGGTCGGCTCCTCCGCGATGCCGCACAAGGTCAATGCGCGGAACTGCGAACGTATCTGCGGATTCTCGACCATCCTCGGTGGCTACGTGGCGATGACGGGCGCGCTGGCCGGCCACCAGTGGAACGAAGGCGATGTTTCCTGCTCCGTGGTGCGCCGCGTGGCCCTCCCGGATGCTTTTTTCGCGATCGATGGTGCGCTCGAGACCTACCTCACGGTGCTCAAGCAAATGGAGGTTTTCCCCGCCGCGGTCGCCGCGGAGAATCAACGCAACCTGCCTTTTCTCGCGACCACGACCATCCTGATGGAAGCGGTGAAGCACGGCGCCGGCCGCGAAACCGCGCACGAAGCCATCAAAGAGCACGCGCTGGCCGCGGCGAAAGCCATGCGCTCCGGCAATGGCGATCCGGATCTGCTCGGCCGGCTCGCGGGCGACAAGCGCGTCGGCCTCGGCAAGAAGGCCCTGCACGCCATCCTTTCGGAAAACGCCCGCTTCGTCGGCGCCGCCCCGCACCAAGTCGATGCCTTCATGGCCGAAATCAAGCCCCTGGCGAAAAAGCACCGCGGGGCGGTCGAGTATCAGCCGGGACGGCTGCTGTAGCGGCGGCGGCCCGCCGCTACGGTTTTGGGTCGTGGGTTCTGAGTTTTGGGTTACAAGCCCGGCACACTCGGATTGCGGCGGCGGCGGTAAAATGCCGCGCGTTCCGCAGCCCGCCCGAACCCAAAACCCAAAACTCAAGACCCAAAACCGCAAATTTCCCCCGCGTTGCGCCGGGGAAATTTGGGTTTGCCACCGCTTGGGCCGGTGCGCTTTCTTGGACCTTCACGTTCTCTCAATCCTTCTCACTCACTCTCTGTCATGGCTGAACTCGTAGGAAATGTCTTGGTGGGCCAATCTGGTGGCCCCACCGCCGTCATCAACGCCAGCGTCGCGGGAATCATCTCGGAAGCGCTGAACCATGAATGCATCGAGGAGATCTACGGCACGCTCAACGGCGTGCTCGGCATCCTCCAGGAGGACTTGATCGACCTCGCCTCGGAGTCCCAGCAGAACATCCGCGCCCTCCGCCACACCCCGGGCGCCGCCCTCGGCACCTGCCGCTTCAAGCTGAAGAAACAGGCCGACTTCGAACGCGTGCTGGAGGTCTTCAAGGCCCACAACATCCGCTACTTTTTCTACATCGGGGGCAACGACTCGCAGGACACCGCCGACAAGATTTCCAAGCTGGCCCAGCAGCAGGGCTACGAGTTGCGCGTCATCGGGGTTCCCAAGACGATCGACAACGATCTGCCCGTGACCGACCACTGCCCGGGCTATGCCAGCGCGGTGAAGTACATCACGACCACGATCAAGGAGATCGCCTGCGACAACGAGGCCATGGGCCAGGGGGATCTCGTCTCAATCGTCGAGGTCATGGGCCGCAGCGCCGGCTGGATCGCCGCGGGCTCCGCCCTGGCGAAGCGCCGCGACCACCCGCACGATCCGCCCCACCTGATTCTGTTGCCGGAGATTCCTTTCAACCAGGAGAAGGTTCTCGAGGACATCAAACGCACCCTCAAGCGGGAGAAGTTCTGCCTGCTGGTCGTCGCCGAGGGGCTCGTCGATGCCGACGGCAACTATGTCGCCGCCGAGGCCAATACCGATGCTTTCGGCCATGCCCAGCTGGGTGGGGCCGGCGATGCGCTCGCGGAAATCATCGGGCAGAGCATCCCGGGCGTGAAAGTCCGGGTCGCGAAGCCCGGCATCGCCCAGCGTTGCGCGGCCCACGCTGCCTCCAAGACGGACGCCGACGAGGCCTACCTCACCGGCCAGGCGGCGGTGAAGGCTGCCATCGACGGACA
>JBKJRG010000511.1:0-3713 GCA_046594805.1 Opitutaceae bacterium
GGGATGGGGCGCCCTCGCCCCGTCTGTATTTTGCTCCTCAGTCCGAGACACCCATGGTCTTTCGTTTTGGCTGTTCAAACGCCAAAACGAAAGACCATGGGTGTCTCGGACTGAGGAGCAAAATACAGACGGGGCGAGGGCGCCCCATCCCCAGCCCCAGTCAAACAGGTACGTGAGAACCACGGGGCCGCTCGAATACGAAAAGCTGGGGCCGGGGCGCCCCCGCCCCGGTCGCGCGATGAACCAGGAGGACACTG
Source organism: Opitutaceae bacterium (assembly GCA_046594805.1). Taxonomy (GTDB): domain Bacteria; phylum Verrucomicrobiota; class Verrucomicrobiia; order Opitutales; family Opitutaceae; genus ER46. The sequence continues at coordinate 258 of JBKJRG010000511.1, forward strand.
GGGCAGAAAAAAATTCGGGGATCTGGCAGAGCGCGGAATCCAATACCGCCAGCTCAGCGAGCTGGCCTGCAACAGGCCGGAGCAGCGACGGATAGCCCTTGCCGGCCCCTTACTTCTGCGTGGGCGTCACCCGTTCGATCATCGAGGCGAGCCGGCTGAGCCGGATGCTCGGATGCGGGGTAACGTCGAAGAGGGCGACAAACTTGTTGCGGCGGAGGGAGAGGAGTTGGCGGACACTGGTCAGCTGGGCGGCATCGAGGTCGTACTCCTTGGTCATCCACTCGAGACTCGGGTTGACCGTGACCATCCGATAAATGTCCGTCAGGGGGCGGTCGCGCTCGCGCATCAATTCCTCGTCGCTGAGCAGCGCGCGATTGGCCTGGCGCTTGGCGGCCCCTTCGGCGCGCCTTTTCTGGTTCACCTGGAATTTCTCCCGTTGGGCGGGCGTGAGCAGCAGGGACAGTTCACGATCGAAGTCGGCGTAGATCTCCTGGACCTGCGCGGTGTACCGCTCGATTTCAGGACGCAATTGCTGGATCTCCGCCACAATCTTGGCGCGATCGACGTCGTGCTTGTTGTTGCCGCCCGAAGTCGGGGCGGCCGCGAGCTCACGCGCCAGCGCGGCCGGCGGGGGCGGGACTGGCTCACCCCGCTCCGAGATCATGCGGACGCTGTAGCCCGCCAGGAAAACAACCACCGTCAGAAGGGCGACGAAGACGCGCTGCGTCATAGTCCGGAGTCGTCGTCGTCGGCGGCTTGCGCGAGTTGATGCCAGCTGGCGAGGTTGCGCTCATTCTCGAGCGAGGTGGCGCGGGCATGGAAGAAAAAGACCGCGACGGTGCAGATCGCGGCGGTCCCGACGCTGAAGACAAACTGATCGAGCAGCGACGGGACGCCCGGGATGTGGCGGGCGGCGCGCAGGACGCGCTGGGCAAAAGTGGGGCGGAGCTGCGCGGCGGCCTGCGCCTGCAGCTGGCGCCAAGCCTCCGGGCTGGGGCCGCGGGCCAGCCGGACGACGCGATCGGCGAAACCGGCGGAGAGCTGCGCGGCAGCGTGGGCGTTGAGATCGCGCCAGGCGTGGTCTTCAGGTTTCATGTTCAGGTTGGTAATGCTCGCGAAGATGCTCGCGCGCGCGGTGCAGGCGAGCTTTCACCGCGGCGACACTGGTGGTCAAAATCTCGGCAATCTCGGCGTGGCTGCGCCCTTCCTGGACGAGGGCCAGCAGGGCGCGATCCTGCGGGCGCAACTGCTCCAGCGCATGCCGCAGCGCATCGAGTTCCTCGGTGTCGACCGCGCCGGGCGGCTCCGGGATATTCTCGTGCTCTTCGCCGAACGGCAGGAAAATCCGCCGCAGCTTCTGGCGCCGCAATTGATCGATGCACGTGTTGCGCGCCAGCCGGAAAAGCCACGATTCAAACTGCGCGGGCGCCTGCAAACGATCCAGGGCGCGGATCATCTTGATGAACACCTGCTGGGCCAGGTCTTCGACATAATCGCTTCGTCCGGTCATGGCGTAAACAAAGCCGGCGATCCGATGCTGGTAGCTGACAATGAGCTCATGCTGGGCAGCTTCGTCGCCCTTTTGAGCCCGGCGCACGAGGTCGGCCAGCGCGGTCGTTGAACTTGAATCCATGCGGAGTGCATTGGTGTCAGCAGCAAGACGGGGCGAAGGCCAGAAAGATTCGCCGCGACGGGCCCGCCGCTGGCGCTCTTTTCGAGCCACCGCACCCCGACGGGGGCAGGGAATTCGACGCCCAGCATCCTCTCCCGCACCAGCAAACCCCGTGCCCGCCCTTGCAATCGACGCAACCTTCGCCTCGGCTGGGCGTCGAACGATTTCCGCATGACCCAAATGGTAATATTCCCGAGATTTTCCTGCGTGGTGGCGCTCGCCGCCGTGGTGCTGGGTTCCGCTGGTTGCGGCAGCCATACCGGCCCGCGCGACTTGATGATGGAGGAAGCGATCAAGGGTCAGGTGGAGCGCCCGGTCGCGATGAAGGGCGACGGGATGTTCCTCGACGGCAAACTCGCCGCCGTGGCGACGGTCAGCCGCGGCTTCGACCGTGGGGCGCGACGCGGCGGCCGCGGTGACGTCGCCGCAGAGGAGTATGGGCGGCGCAACCGGCGCGATGACGCCGGCGCGTTCACCGAGGTCTACAACATTTACGGTGACTCCGAGGAAGAGCAAAAGGAGGCGATGCAGGAATACATCCGCCAGGCCCGCGCGCGGCGCGCCGCCGGCAGCCCGATGCCGCCGGTCACCCTACGCGTGCATTTCGAGAACAAGGGAACCGAGCCGCTGGAGATTGAGGTCACCGACGTAAACTCGGACCTCGGCAACTTTGCCGTCCGCCCCCCGCGCCTCGTGATTCCCCCGGGGGAAAAAGGCTCGCTGGATCCGATGATTTCGCAGCTGGGCGTCACGAGCGATGAAATCCCGCTGCAGTTGGTCGTTCGCTCGGGCGGCAAAAAGGAGACGCAGGTGGTCGTGGTGAAGAGCGTTATTCGCGAGTCGCTGAAGAAGGAGCTCGAGACGCTGCAGAAGTAGCGGGGCAGTCAGGAGTTCTCGTTGCAGGCCAGCTCGCTGAGCTGGCGCTCCCGCGCGAGGCGACGTCCCGCCATCCGCCAGCTCAAGCGAGCTGGCCTACAACAAACGCGCCGGGGACCGCCCCCATTTCATAGGTTGCGCCCCGACAACCTTTGCGCTCTTGTTTCGTCAAGCATCCGGACCCCACCCCGCTCCGCGCCGCAGGCACCGAATTCAGAAAACGAAATCACCCCATGAAGCGTTCATTCGTCTGTACCCTGGTCACCGCTTTCCTTCTCGCTTTATTCGCCAGCGGCTGCGTCCACCGCACTCACTCGGCGCACTTCAATCCGGCCCCGCGGGGCAAATCCGTCGCGCTCGCCATCACCATCGCGGGCGGCGGTGAGCCCACCCCGGCGCAGTGGGCCGCGATCCTCCAGGTGGTCGAACCCCAGCTCGTCGCCCAAGGCTGGGTGCTGGTCACCGACTTTGCCTCGGCGGAGAACATCCTGCGGATCGATTTTTCGCCCAATCCCAACGATCCCGATCAGAGCGGCCATGCGAGCGTCCTGAGCTTCCGCGCTAATCCGCTGCGCGCCCTCGCCGTCCTTTCGCCGCGCCGTTATCCCGGCAGTTCCGGCACTTTTTCCTACGCCAACTATCCGGGCGGCTACCACAACTTCCTAGGTTACGATCGCTACGACCGGTTCTACGACGATTACTACATGTATTTTCCCCCGACGCACATGGTGACGCCGCCCAATACCAAGACCACGCGTCCCGGCCACCGCGGCGACGACAATTGCCCGCCGGATGAACGCCGCCCCGCCCCACCCTGGGTCGCCCAGGTCGAGGCTGCGCGCCTCGCGGCTCCTCCCGCCGATTTCGGCCGTTCCCGTTCCGAGGGCGGCTATCGCGGCGACAGCTTC
>JBKJRG010000568.1:0-6668 GCA_046594805.1 Opitutaceae bacterium
CCGTGCTTGATCTGAATTCCAATGCCTGGGCCGGTTGCATACCAGCGCCAGGCCGGATCCTTCGTCGTGGCCGTAATCTCAGCCGGGTTCGTCCACGTGGCGCCGTGATCGGACGAATGCGCGAGCCAGACGGTGCGGGTGCCGGCCTCCTTTTTGCCCGCGTCGATGTCGCGTTCACGGGCCGTGCCGGGATTGTGCGTAAGGAGCAGCGAGATCAACCCAGTCTTTTCGTCAACCACCGGACACGGGTTGCCGCAGGTGTTCGCGGCATCGTCCCAGACCACCTGCTGCGCGCTCCAAGTGCGGCCACCGTCCCTGGAGCGCTTCAACAGCAGATCGATGTCGCCGGCGTCGCCGCCGCCTGTCTTCCGGCCTTCGGCGAAAGCGAGGACCGTGCCGTCCTTGGCGCGGATAATCGCGGGGATCCGATACGTGTGATAGCCGTCCGATCCGGAGACGTAGACGTCGGTTTGCTCGACGGCGGCGTGGGCGGTCGCGACGGAGCCGAGAACAAGAAGCAGTAAGAGACGCATGAGAGATTTGATTTCAGACGGTGGGAGCGAGCTTGCTCGCGACGGGTTGGCCTGCAGAAGTCGCGAGCAAGCTCGGTCCCACAATCTCAAGTACGTTTATCAGTTCAGAAGGTACCGCGGACGCCAAACGTGTAATAGAATCCGAGCTCCTGCAGGCGGTTGCCGCGAGCGTATTCGGGGGTGTTGGGGGCGTAACGCTGCAGGTTTTGCACGAATCCACCGAGATCGTTGATCGACATGTAGAGCGAATAACGGCGGCTGAGGCTGTACTGCGCGTTTACGCCAATGCGGGTCCGTTTGCCCTGGTAGTTGCAGGTGTCGGCGGGGATACCGTTGGCGGCATTTACTGCCACCAGCCCGCGCCGGGTGTCACCGAGATAGCTCGCGGCCCTCGATCACGCCGGCGCTGGGCTGCGCGAAAAGGGTCCCCGCCACGAACAAGGCGGCGAGCACAGCCAGGCGCGCCAGGAATGGGCGCACGGAAAAAAAGACGGGGGTAATCGCAGTGATATGCATGGAGGTGCAAGTTGGGTTGTTTCCGGGGGTGCCCAAGGTACGCCCCGCCGCATCGGCGGACAACCGGCTTCGACTCGTTCTTTTTTTAAGCCAGGGGCTCTGTGGATCGCGAAGTGGCTGCGGCATCCTGCCGCAGATTAGTCCGGAAGATCTGCGGCTGGAAGCCGCAGCCACCGCTCAGTCCAATTTTTTTCCCAACTGATGTCCGTGCCGCACGATCGCGTCGCGGCTTTTGCTGTTGAGCTTGTCGAGCACTCCCGCGAGCCGGCGTCGTTTTTCCTCCTGCTCGGCAAACATCTCCAGTTGCGCACCGCCCGTCTCCACGCCGGAGAAACGCACGCTGACCAGCCGCAAGGGGCGCCGCTGTTTCCAAGCCAGGCGCAGCAACGGCGACACCAGCGGATAAAACGGCGCCTCCAGGTCCGTGGCGGTCTCGAGGGTTCGCGCGTGGGATTCCTGACTGAAATCCGGATAGCGGATCTTCACGGTCATGGTGCGCACCCGTTTCCCGTCCGTGCGGATCGCGGGCATCAGCTCGTCGATCATCCGCTTCAGCACGCGCTCGATCTCGGCCGCTTCGTGGATGTCCCGGCCGAAGGTCTCCTGTTGCGAGTAGCTTTTTGCATCTTCGTGCTCCGTTTCGATCGCGCGCTCGTCCTCACCCTGGGCGGCCGCGAGCATCTCCCGCCAGCCGGAGCCGAAGATCGCCTCAAGCTCCTCTGCATTCTTGCTGACCAGGTCCCGGAATAATCGGATGCCATGGCAGCCGATCAACGTTTCCTCGGTTTTGGGGCCGATCCCGGGCATCTTTCCAATCGGCAGCGGCGCGAGGAATTCCGCCTCCGTCCCGGGCGGCACGACCACAAACCCGCGCGGTTTGCGCAGCTTCGAGGCAATTTGGGACACGAGCTTGTTGGTCGCCAGGCCGAACGACACCGGGATCTGCAGTTCGTCCCAGATGCGCTGCTGGAGGGTGCGCACCTTCGCTTCGATCTCCGGTGTGCTCGCGAAACCGCACGGTTGCAGGTCCAGGTAGCCTTCATCGATGGAATTGCGCTGCACCAGCGGGGTCAGGGTCTCGCAGAGATCGAACATCTGGTGCGAGACCTTGCCGTAGAGTCCCGCCGTGTGCGGCAGCATGATGAGGTCCGGGCACACCTTCAGGGCCCGCTGGGTGGGCATCGGTGTATAGACGCCGCATGCCCGCGCTTCGTAGCTGGCAGAGGAAATGATGCCCCGTTCGCGCCCGCCCACCGCGCACTTGGAGCCCCGGAGCGCGGGTTTGAGCGCGAGCTCGCACGACACGAAAAACGCGTCGGCATCGAGATGCACGATGGTCGGCAGGGAACGTCGCACGGGAGTCACCATCGGCACAAATCCGCGGCGGCGGCGCAAAAGCAAAACACCGGTGGTCCACATCCGCCTGAGTCCCAAGGGGCCGGAAGACTGACGCGTTCAAAACTAACTGCCCCTGCGTCGCGCTTAATTCCGAAAATAGGGCTTGGCCAGACGCACCATGGCGCTTTCGCTGGGTCTGCTTTCTTGGACCTCATCCCCACCCCAGTCCGCGCTTCATGATCTTGGTCGCGATTTTCTCCGTCATCGTACTTTTGATGTGCTGGCTGTGCTATGCGGGCGACTGCAATAACTAGGACAGGAGGGCAGATCACGGCGGGTTGACCAAGGACGGGCGCTTCCGAAGCGTCCTTTCGCATTTCAGCGAGGCAGTACGCCACTTCGGCGTTGCCCGGAGCGTTACGGTTCCCACTCTCGCCGGCTATGGGACGTCAATGGCTCCACGCGAAACGGGCAATCGTCAATCTGCGCAAAGGCCAGGTTGTCCAAAAACTGGTCAAGGAAATCACCGTAGCCGCCAAGCTGGGCGGTGGTGATCCCGAGGCCAATGCCCGGCTTTTCGCCGCCGTGGAAAAGGCCCGGAAGGCCAGCGTGACGCGGGACGTGATTGAGCGGGCGATCAAGAAAGGTTCGGGCGGTGGTGGCGAAGGCGCGGCGCTCGAGCACGTGGTCTACGAAGGCTACGCGCCGCACAAGGTGCCGGTGATTGTCGAGGTGATGACCGACAACCATAACCGCAGCGCGGGCGATCTGCGCGTGCTGTTCAAGAAAGGCCATCTCGGCGGCGGCGGCAGCAACAAGTTTCTCTTCGACCACGTCGGGATCGTCGAGGCGCACCATCCCGACCCCGCAGCCGATCTCGAGGCGGCGGGCATCGAGGCGGGCGCGAACGAGTTTGAGGCGTTGACCCATCAGCAGAATGACGACGTGCCGGTAGGCCATGCCGGCGCCCGCTTTCTCACCGATCGGACGGCGGTGCATGCGGCGGCCGCGTGGCTGAAGAAGAACGGCTGGAGCGTGATCACCGCGGAATGGGGCTACGTCGCCAAGATGTACCCCACCCTCGACGAAACCCAGCGCGCCGAGGTCGGCGAGTTCCTCCAGGAGATCGAGGACCACGACGATGTGCAGCGTGTGTGGGCGGCGGTGAAGTAGTCGTGGCTGCGGCATCCTGCCGCAGAGCGACCGTAAAGAATGAAGATGAATCTGCGGCAGGATGCCGCAGCCACTTCGGAGCCTTACCCCCGAAACACCAACTCACGCGACGGCTCGCGGCCATGGCCGGCGATGATCATCCGATCGCGCAGAATCCGCGCGGTGGCGAAGGCGTTCGTGTCGGCCGTCTCCACCATGCCGTGCATCGTCACATACGGCACGCCGTTGCGCTCCGCAAAGGCCCCCGCGTGATTGTGGCCGTTGAGCCACGCCACGATGTTCGGGTGCCGATCGATCGTCGCGAGCATGTCCGTCGCATTCCAAATCACGTGCTGCCCGGCCGGCAGGACGGGATGGTGCGCCAGCACGATCACCCGGCGGTTGGCCGAGCGGGCCTCGCGGCACGACCGATCGAACCAGGCTCGCTGGCCCGCCCCGATGCCACCGTTCCACGGCTGCGCTTGCGGTAGTCGCGCGGCCTTGACGCGCGCAAGTTCCTGTTCCGCCTCCGCGCGTTCCGGTGTTCCGGTCGCGTGGGCGTAGGTGCTGACGTCGTTCGTATCCAGGACCAAAAATCGAAAATCACGGTGATCGAAGGCGCTGTACCGCGCGGCCATGCCCATTCGCTTCGGCATCGCCGCTTTCTCCTCGTTCAGCACCTCGAAATCGTGGTTGCCGAGCAGGTGATGCCAGCGCTGGCGACTGCGCGACAGGGGCTGCATGATTGGTTCCAGGCTCTTGGCCTCGCGGTCAATCAGGTCGCCCAGATGAACACAGCACGTCAGGTCGCGCTGGTTGAAGTGCTCCACCGCGGTGCCGAGCTTCGCGATGGACTGCCGGTAAAAACGCGTCCCCTTCGGCTCGACGTCAGCGTATTGGGCGTCGGCCACGAGTCCGATTTCGAAACCGGGCTCGGTCACGGCCGCGCGGATGAGCAGCGGAGTCGCTGCCGCCACCGCGAATGAGGTGCCGATAAAGCGCCGCCGGGTCATGCGGCTGTTCATCGCTGGCCGCTCATGGAGTCTTGGCCGGGAGCCAGCCGTTGAAACGCATCCAGGATTCACAATGGCGCGGCCACTCCGAAGTCGGTCCCAATGAGGGCGCCATGCCGGAGCCATGCGGGCCTTTCGGATAGAGATGCATTTCGATCGGGGACTTCGCGCGGCGCATGCCTTGATAAAACAGGATGCTGTTCTCGACGGTGACGGTCGTGTCTTCGGAGGAATGGACCAGAAACGTCGGCGGGGTCTCTTTCGTGACCTGCTCATCCACCGATAACCGGCGCTTGAGCTCGTCGGTCGGCGTCGCACCCAGCAAGGCCCGCCGGGAGGTGGCATGCGTGACGCCGTCCTGCATCGAGATGACCGGAAAGATGAGCACCATAAAGTCCGGCCGGCCACTGACCTGGTCCAGTTCCGAGCCCGTCCGTCCTTCGGGAGCATCGAACAGCGTGCCGGCGCTCGCCGTCAAATGACCCCCGGCCGAGCCACCGAGCATTCCGATCCGATCCGGGAGCACGCCGAACTCTGGGCCGCGGGCCCGAATGATTCGGACCGCCCGCAACGCATCGCGCAACGGCGCCGGGTGACCGTAATCGGCATGCCGGTATTTGAGGACGAACACCGTTACGCCGAGTCCATTCAACCACCGCGTGATCTCGCCACCGTTGGCGCCGACCGCGACCCGGACGTAACCGCCCCCTGCCGCATAGATCACGGCGGTGCCGTTGGCCTTGCCGGCCGGCGGCGCGTGCACCGTCAAGGTCGGCCGATGGATATTCGTGAACCGTCCGCTGCCGTCGTCCTTTTCAGGGCCGGCATCGGGTTTGATGCCCGGCACACCTTCGGGCCACAACTCGATCACGGTGAGCTCGGCCGCGCAGATAGCCGCGGATCCCAAGGCAGCCAGAATCGCGACGCGCGCGACAAGCCGCGCGAACCGAAATATTTGCCAAGCCATGCCTAGTTTCGCTCCCATGGAAACGTGATGGTTGGCTGCTCGGCGTAGCGCTTCATTTTGAGCGTGAGCTGCGCGCCAGCGCCCGGCTCCAGCTTCACCGCGAAGGTGCGGGCATTTACGAGCTGCGCGCGGCCGCCGATCGCCACCGACTCGATGCGATGCTCGCCGTAGCCGCCGCCTTGCACGATCACGGTGCGGGCGTCCTTCGCCCCCACGTTCACCAGTGTCACGGTGGTGCTCGTGTCCGACATCTCCGACACCAGGGCGGCCACATCGGTCGGCACTCCGGCGCGCCGGCGTTCCGGATCGAAATAACGCAGTCGCGCGGAGAGCAACCCGCCGTCGCGGCCGGGCACCAGCCCGCCTTGCATGAGCTGCGTCAGACCGCCGATTGCGGCGGGATTGTAATCCATCATGTTGTCGGCCAGCCGGCGCTCGGGCGGCGTGGTGTCCTTGCGGGCGTCCTCGATTTTTCGCGCGATCGAGCCGAGGTCCCGGCGGAGCACGGTCTCCGGGTAGCTGGCGTTTTTGCCCTGCAGGAAGGAAACCCAGGGGTTGTCGCCCAGCCGCGCCGCGTCGTCCGCGCGCATGCTCCAATACCAAAGATCGAGGGCGCCAACGTTCCACGGCTGATTCTGCCAGCCGTACCAGCCGTCAGCGCCATGCATGGTGGGATACTGCTTGCGACCATCGACGGTGCGCGCGTTGGCGTTCACCGCGGCCATCATGTTGCGCCAGGCATCGGCGTATTTCTGCTGGCCCGTCACGAGAATCGCGTTGCTGAAACCCACCAGCGCTCGCGGGACGCGATGCCGGTTCTCCCGCCGGCCGTTGACCGGATTCACCGGGCTGAAACCCCAACCGTAGGCATTGCCCCACCACTTGTTCTCCGGCCCGCCGATCTTCCCGCCGAGATCGACGAAGCTCGGGATGATCCCGTTGTTGCGCTTCATCCGGTCGAGCCAGGCGTCCATGTAATCGACGATCCACTGTTTATATTTCGCCTCGTTCGCCAGCATGTAGGCATTCGTCGGCAGCGTGGTTGCGACGAGGTTGATGTAGTGATCGCCGACGACGTCGGTGTACTCCTCATAATGCGCCAGGAATTGCGCGTAGGTTTTCTCGCCGTGGAGGGAGACAAATTTGCTG
>JBKJRG010000650.1:0-5758 GCA_046594805.1 Opitutaceae bacterium
CCGATTCGTGCTGTCAACCCCGGTTTGGGTCTGCAGCGATGGCACGGCATGGTCTTTCGTTTTGGCTGTTCAAACGCCTTTACCGTAGGTCAGCGCGCTGGCGCGCGCCAAACCGCGCTCGCAAGCGAGCTGGCCTACATTTACGCGGCCAAAACGAAAGACCGTGGATCGCACCCCTGCCCTAATCCTCCAGGCAACCGAAAAGTGGAATGAAATCCGGAATCAAATCGATTCGACTCAACGCGTAGCCGGCAACCGCGGCCACGAGCAGCCTCGCCTGCCAGGGCATGCGCGAGTCTCGCGCTGCGCGATAGAGCACGTGGCGTTGGTCAAATGGGAAACGCTCGCGGCGGGCGAATGCTCCTCGAAGACTATCGCGTCTGCCTTGTTTCCTGGGCGACGTTGACATTCCGGTAGCGCTTAGGAGCCTCCTGGCCTCGTGCGTCGTGTCCGTTCAGCCGTTGCTCTCTTCCTACTGATCCTTTGGTTGCCGGCGACGCTGCATTGCGAATTGGAATGGACGGGGGCCATTGGCGAATGCGTCGGCTGCCATGACCAAAACGTAGGTCAGGACACCGATGCCGATGCCTGTGCCACAATCGAAGACGGGGTGATCCGCCTTCCGGCCAACGCCGCGCTGGTGAAAGCACCCGACGCGGGATGGACGGCCGTTCTAATCCTTTCGGTCGCATGTCCCCCACGGTCCCCACCGTCGGAGGGGTTGACCGATTGCACTGCGGCGCCACCTGAGCTGGTTCGCGTGTGGCATTTTGTGGAGCGGGCCGCGCCGCCTTGCCGCGCGCCCGCGTGGGTTGGCTGACTGGACGCCTGCAGGAGTTCCGTCCTTCTCCGACCGCTGGATGCGGTCGTTCGCCCCTGCCGGAAGCCGCCGGCGCATTCCAACCCAGTTCACCATGAAGTCATTTTTCTCTCTCTCGTTTTTCGCTCTCCTCGCCACGCTGCGCGCCACGGAATCGCCGGTCGCGGTGTCCGCGCTGGTGGCGGAAATCAACGCCAACAACCCGGAGCTAAAATTCTATTCGGCGGAGATCGCCACGGCGAAAGCCGGCCGGATTTCAGCCGGCGCGCGCGGTGACCCCGAGATCGCGCTCGACCTGGGCCGCAAGCGAGTGCGCGAACCGAACGGGGCCATCGCGGGCGAAGGCACGGCGTGGTCCGTCTCGGTGACTCAGACTTTCGACTGGCCGGGGCGGCTGGCGCTGCGGAAGGCGATCGCGAATCACCAGGTGCAGCTCGCGGAATTTGGGCTCGACCGCTACAGGGCCGCCCTCTCGGCGCGGGCACAAACGCTCGCTTTCGGATTGCACGCGGCCAACGCCAAGGCCGCAGCGCTGCGGGACGTGGCGAACAGGTTTGCGGCGCTCAAAGAAACGTTTCTCGCGCGCGATCCGGCCGGTGTCACCCCGCTCCTCGAAACCCGAGTCATCGAGGCCAGCGAACTATCCCATCAGCGGCGGGCGGGGGAGGCGGAAATCGCCTTGCAGGCGGCTTTGATCGAACTCAACCAACTGCGCGGCGCCAACCCAGAGGCAGCGCTCGTCGTCGCGCGCACGGCGTTTGCATTCCACGAGCCGCCGTCGAACGAGGAGCTGCTGCGCGCCGCCCGCGAAAACAATTTCGAGTTTCGCCTGAAACGCGTCGAACTCGAACAGCAGGGATTCGAGGTGCGGCTCGCGCGGAACGAACGTTACCCCAGCATTGGCGTGCGCCCGTTTTATTCCCAGGAAAACGGCGACCAGAAAGAGACGACGATTGGGGTTGGGGTGACCCTGCCTCTGCCCGTCTCGGGTCGAACGCGCGGGGCGGTCGAAGTCGCCGAGGCGCGACGGAGGCAGGCGGAGACCGCCCTGCTCGTCGCGCAACGCGCACTCGAGAAAGAGGTGCTGACGACTGCGCACACTTTTGGGGTGAAGCTCGCCGACATGCGGCGCTCCCCGCCGGACGCCGTGAACAAATTTCGTGACGCCGCCGAGCTGGCGGACCGGCATTATCGGCTCGGAGCTGTGCCGGTGGCGACCTACGTGGAACTACAGAACAGTTATCTCGGTGCCGTGGAGGCGTTGCTCGACACCCAGCGCGACGCCCTGGAGGCCGGTCTCAAGCTGCAACAGCTCACGGGACTCGACTTCAACGCCGCCGTTCCGGTGGCGGCGCCATGATCGCGCGCATCATCGAATGGTCCGTGCGCCAACGAGGGCTCGTCGTTGGCCTTGCCGTCATTCTCGCCGGGCTCGGCGGTTGGGCGGCACTTCATCTGCCGATCGATGCCGTGCCTGATATCACCGGTGTGCAGGTCCAAGTGAACACGGCGGTGCCCGCCTTGGCGCCCGAAGAAGTGGAGCAACTGGTGACGTTTCCTTTGGAAACAGAACTCGCCGGCATTCCGGGCGTGGTCGAACTGCGCTCACTGTCCAAATTCGGATTGTCGCAGCTCACGCTGCAATTCGCGGACGGCACTGAAACGTATCACGCGCGGCAGCTCGTCTCCGAACGGTTGCAAGGCGTCGCCGAGAAGCTGCCCCGCGGCCTGGCGCCGCGCATGGCGCCGGTCATCAGCGGCCTCAGCGAAGTTCTGCACTACACCATAGACTATGCCGCCGATGCCGCGAACAAACCGGCCACGCGGCGCGAACAGTTGCGCGAGTTGTTGCTCATCCAGAATTACGTGCTCAAGCCGGCGCTGCGCACCATCCCTGGCGTCGCAGAGATCAACACGTTTGGTGGTCATGAGCGTCAAATCGTGGTCGCGCCGCGGCTCGACGCACTGCGGGATGCCGGGCTGACCGTTACAGAACTCGCGGATTTCCTGCGGCAGGACGTCGAAAACGCGGGCGGCGGTGTGATCAATGCAGGCGACAAGCAACTCCTCGTGCGCAGCGTCGGCCGGGTCCGGAGTATCGCCGAGATAACCGCGTTGCCGGTGCGGTTCGCCGGGGCGGTGCGACCGATCACCGTCGGCGATCTCGCGGATGTCGGGGTTGGTTCCGAGATCCCCATCGCCGCAGCGACCGTCGATGGGCAGGAGGCCATCGTCGGCATGGTCCTGATGCTTTCGGGCGAGAACAGCCGCACGGTGGCGCGCCGGGCCGAGGCGAAACTGGCCGCCCTGCACGAGCAATTGCCGGCCGGCATAACCGTGCGTCCGCTCTACAATCGCGCAGACCTCGTGGACGCGACCATAGGCACCGTGAAGAAGAACCTTTTCGAAGGCGCCGTATTCGTGATCGCCGTGCTGTTTGCGCTGATTGGGAACTGGCGTGCGGCCATCATCGTCGGCACGGCAATTCCCCTGGCGTTTCTCTTCGCCCTTGCGGGGATGTCGCAGTTCGGCATTTCGGGAAACCTGATGAGCCTGGGCGCAATCGATTTCGGACTGATTGTCGACGGAGCCGTGGTGATGGTGGAAAACGCCGTGCGCCGCCTCGGCGAGGAACAAGCCCGTCTGGGTCGACCACTCACCACGGCGGAACGGCGCGCGACGGTGGTCGCGGCCGGCAAGCAGATCGGATCACCGATGTTCTTCGGGGTCGTGATCATCACCGTGGTTTACGTTCCCATCCTCGCGCTCACCGGCATCGAAGGGAAAATGTTTCATCCGATGGCGCTCGCCGTGATGCTGGCACTGGGTGGTGCACTCGTGCTCGCGTTTACCCTGATGCCCGCGCTTTGTGCGCTGATGTTACGCGGGGCGATCCGGGAGCACGACAGCGTCGTCATGCGTTTGGCCAAACGCATTTACACCCCGGTGCTGAATTCCGCGCTGCGCTGGCGCTGGCTGTTTGTCGCCGGCACCGTCGCGCTGTTTGGCGCCGCGGTATTCACTTTCACGCAGCTTGGCACCCAGTTCGTTCCGACGCTGGATGAGGGCGCGATCGTCATTCAGCTCACCCGCCACCCGGAAATCTCGCTGCCGGCATCCCTGGATATGCAACGTCGCTCCGAGGCTCTGCTGGAAAAAGAGTTTCCCGAAGTGATAAACGTGTTCGCCTCGCTCGGCACCCCGGAGATCGCCACCGACCCAATGGGCATCAATCAGGGCGATACGTTCGTCCTTTTGAAGCCCCGTGCCGGGTGGCGGAAGGAAAACGGGGCGCCGATCACCAAGGCCCGCCTGGTCGCATTGATGCGGGCGTCGTTGGAGAAAAACTTTCCGGAGCAGGAGTTGCTGTTCTCGCAGCCGATTGAGATGCGGTTCAACGAGCTCCTCGAAGGTGTTCGCGCGGACCTTGCGGTGAAGGTTTACGGCGAGAATTTCGACGTGACGGAAAAAATTGCGGGTGAGATCAAGGAACTCCTCAAGAAGCGGGAAGGCGTCGAGGACGTGGAGTTTGAGACGCTCGGACGGACGCCCCTGCTCGAAATTGTGGCGAAGCGCGATGCGCTCGCCCGCTACAACCTGCACACGGCGGAGCTTAACCGCGCCGTGTCTTCGGCGCTGGGCGGCGAAACCGTCGGCACGCTCGTCGAGGCAAATCGCCGCACCGAAATCGTCGTCCGGCTACCCGAGGATGCGAGGGATAATCTCGACGTTTTGCGCAAGCTACCGGTGCGGGTGGGCGAACATGGCTTGCTGCCTTTGGAACAAATCGCCGACCTCCAGACTGTCACGACGGTGTCGCCGATTCTCCGCGACGCAGGCCGCCGGCGCAGCGCGCTGCTGGTGGAACTCGAAACGAGTGACGTCGAGGGATGGGTTGCCGAAGCGCGGGCCAAAGTGCGCGAGATCATCAAGCTTCCGCCGGGTGTGACCGTCGAATTCGGCGGACAATTCGAGAACCTGGCCGCGGCCAAGGCACGGTTGGCAGTGGTGGTGCCGGCTGCCTTGCTGCTGATCTTCGTTCTCATCGTCATGGCATTTGGCCGGGTGAGGCAGGCCGTGCTCGTTTACTCCTGCATCCCCCTCGCAATTACCGGCGGCGTCTTTGCGCTCTGGCTCCGCGATATGCCGTTCAGCATCACTGCGGCGGTCGGATTCATCGCGCTGAGCGGCGTGGCCGTCCTGAATGGCATGGTGCTCGTCAGTTGTTTTAACGAACTTCGCCGCGAAGGCCGGGACGGCATTGCCGCGGTGCGCGAAGGCACCTTGCTCCGGCTGCGGCCGGTGCTCACGACCGCCTTGGTCGCGGCGCTCGGCTTCGTCCCGATGGCGATTGCGACCGGACCCGGGGCGGAGGTGCAGCGTCCCCTGGCGACCGTGGTTATCGGCGGCATCATCAGCGCGACGTTTCTCACCCTCGTCGTGCTCCCGACCCTTTACGCCTGGGCCGAACGTGCGACTGCACAACGCACGGAAAACTGAGGTTAAGCCGGCGCTACTCGAAACTTGTGCCGGGTCGCGCCCGCTGGCTGATTGAGCGCGCCAACCCCGAAGATGCTCCTACATCGGTGCGTTTGCCATTACCCCTAAACCCTGATCCTCGTAGGGGCGTCGCTTGCCGACGCCCGCGCACGCGTTACGTGCGGGCGTCGGCAAGCGACGCCCCTACACATCAAACAACCTCTCATGCATCCACGAATCCCCTCCCCCGTTCTCCTGTTCGTCCTACTCGGCGCGCTCCTCGCGCCCTTCGCTCGCGCGGCCATTCCCGGCATCACCCTGCCGGCCAACGACGGCAAACTCCGCATCATCGCCTTCGGCGCCCATCCGGATGACTGCGAAATCCAGCTGGGCGGCAGCGCGGCGTTGTGGGCCAAGCAGGGCCATCACGTGCTTTTCGTTTCCGTCACCAACGGCGAC
>JBKJRG010000653.1:0-7252 GCA_046594805.1 Opitutaceae bacterium
ATCTCAGTTTCTGGACAGCGCGTCGGAGACTGTCGTGGCACGGGCATCTTGCCCGTGTGTGGCATGGGCATCCTGCCCATGCAGGCGGCGCGGAGCGCCGTCCCACGGGCGGGACGCCCGTGCCACGTTCGCGCTGTCCAGAAACTGAGATGCGCCCGGATCGCCTGCAGCGGGCACAGAAAGATTGCGACCACGTGCGGCCGCAATAGCGTCCCTGCCATGGTCCACCCGGTGCGCGCCAGCGCGTTTGTTCTCGCCGCGCTCGCCGCCGCGCCGGCCTTCGCCATCAGCCTTCAGGTCGAGGCGTCGACCACGTGGGCCAAAAACATCAGCCGCACGGCTGCTTTGTCCGACCAGAAGGACGCACTGCGAAACGAGGCGCACCTGACCGCCAGCCACCTCCAGCCGCTCGCCACGGGCTTGAGCCTCATCGCCGAAGCCGACGCCAGCTTCGAAACTGTGCCGCGTTTCCTGCGCAACACCATCTATGGCGCCGGCGCCACGGTAGAATTGCGGAAAAAATTTGGCCTCGGCGCCTTCGCGCCCGTGCTCGCGACCGAGGTCGCACTCGAGCGTCGCGAAGCCCGCATCGCCGGCGACAACGGTTGGCTCGCCGGCGGCGCGCTGCGCTTTTCGCAGCGCTTCACCGATTCGTGGCGCGCCTCGCTCACCGGCGACCGGCTGCAACACTACGCGTCGCACGCGACGTTCGACGTCCGCCACCATCGCTTCTTCGGCACGCTCACGTGGGACATCACCCGCCGCTGGCAACTCACCTACGGTCGCGGCAGCCTCTGGGGCAACTTGCGCTCCAACATCACGCCACAAACCTTCTCGAACATTCGCGCCAGGCTCGTCAGGGACGGCACCTCGTTTGAAGTCACCGACTCCTACGGCCTCGGCTGGGTGACTACCCGCCCCACCGTCCGCTCCGATTTCTGGTGGCTCGGACTATCCCCCGCGGTCGGCCCCAACACTTCGCTGCCGATGCGCTACGAAAGGAGCTTCACCGTCACCGGCACTGGCGCCAGCTACCGGCAGGATCTTTGGACGCTTGGCCTGCTCCACCGCTTTTGATTCGCTCCCCTTATCCGCCTCAACCTTCTTTTCCGTCGGCATGGAGCGCGCGCTGTCAGTTGACCTTCGTCTGCACCACCAGCGGCGCCACCATCCGAAACCACCGCACCATGAAAAACCGTTGTTCGGCGCCCGCGTGCGCGGCTGCGAGCCTTGTTGTCACCGTCACCTCCCTCCTCGCCACCGCGCTCATCGCGCAGGAGGCGCCCAAGCCCGAGGAGAAAAAAACTCCCGTCGTCGCGACTGCCGCGGTGCCCGGGAAACTCGAGGCCTTCGAGGTCACCGGCACACGCATCAAGCGCCTCGACTACGAGACGGTCTCACCGGTGGCCACGTTTTCGGCCGCCGCCATCGAGGCGAAGGGTTACGCGACACTCGGCGAGTTTGTCCAGAGCCTGCCTTACAACAACAGCACGGCGGTCTCGGAGTTCACCACCGGGAGTTTCATCACCGGCGCGGCCACGATCAATCCGCGCGGCCTCGGCTCCAACCGCCTGCTCACGCTCGTCAACGGCCGCCGCGGTGTGCCCTACGCGCTCGCCAACAGCGCGAGCGGCACGCCGCAGACCGTGTTTAATTTCAACAGCATCCCGCAGGCCGCGATCGACCGCGTGGAATTTCTCAAGGACGGCGCCTCCGCCCTCTACGGCTCCGATGCGATCACCGGTGTCTTCAACATCATCCTGAAGAAAAATTTCGAGGGCTCCTCGATCGATCTGTCGATCGGCGGCAGCCTGAAGCACGACACCTTTCGCAAATCGATCAGCCTCTTCACCGGGCTGAACAAAAACGGCTGGCAGATCGCGGTCGGCCTCTCGCTGCAGACGCGAAATGCGAGCTTTATCAAGGACTACGGCGTCACGACGACGAACTACACCCACCTCGGGCAGAAGGGGACGAACATGAACAGCACGATTTTCAGCCCGTCGTATCTCTCGCTCACCGCCGCGCAGGCCACGACCGCCGGCTTCGGCACCCTCGCGGGAATCTATTACATTCCCGATGGCAAACCCACCGCCAACCCGACGCGCGCGAGCTTCGTCTATGCCGGCGCCAACACGACCTTCCTGCCCAATTCCAACCGCTACGATTTCGCCAACGTCACCCAGCTCGTCCCCTCCAGCGAGAGCGGCGGCGCCTACGCGAGCATCAGCCGCGCGCTCGGCAAGGACGTCACGGCGTTCGCCAACGTCATGTATAGCCGCGGCCTCACGCACTACGAACTGCAGCCCTACGGTTTCACGAGCAGCCTCGCCGGTCTCACGCTGCCGGCCACCAATCCCTACAACCCGACCGGCCAGAACCTCACCGTCACGGCCACCGCCGTGCCGTTCGGTTTCCGCAGCACCGTCCTGCCGCGGCGGGAAGTGAAGACCACCACGATCTCCGGCGTGGCGGGCCTGCGTGGCGTCGTCTTGCGCAAATGGAACTGGGAGGCCGCCGTGAGCTACGGCCAAAACGAGTCGACGCGCGACTCGGACCTGATCAACGCGACGACTTTCCAAAACGCCCTCAACGGCACCACGCGTGCGACCGCGTGGAATCCCTTCGGCCCGTCCGATGATCCGGAACTCGATCGCAAGCTCTACACCAGTTCCCGCGGCAGCGATGGAAAGATCGACAGCCTCGGCTACGATGCCTCCGTCAGCGGCACCCTGCTGGAGCTGCCTTGGCGGGGTGCTGGGGGCGAGCTCGGGCTGGCGGTCGGGTTGGAGCACCGCCACGACAACCTCCGCTCGGATCCCGAGGGGAACAACTTCCTCGGCTACACCGGGGTTCCCTCCTACAAGGGCAGTCGTGATAGCTATTCCGTTTACGCTGAGGTGACGGCTCCGGTCCAAAAGTGGCTCGAGTTTCAGGTCGCCGCCCGCCACGAGCGCTACAGCGATTTCGGCAACACCACCAAGCCGAAGTATGGCGTGAAACTGCGCCTGCCGGGCAACCGTTTCCTCAATGTCCTTCTGCGCGCCTCCTACTCCGAGTCCTTCAAGGCGCCCGACATCGGCCAGCTCTACGCGCCGCAGTCCAACGCCATCACGACCGCGAGCCTGCTCGATCCGGCGCGCCCGGAGGACGCGGCGCGGCAGCTCCCCACGCGGGTCGGCGGCAATCCCAATCTCAAGCCCGAGGAGGGCAAGGTGCAGTATGCCGGCGCGGTGTTTGAAGTTCCGGCGATCAAGGGCTTGAGCTTCAGCGTCGACTACTTCGACACCCAAATCACCAACGTCATCAGCTCGCTCGGTGCCACCTACCTGCTCTCCGCCGAGGGCATGCGGCTGTTTCCGAACGCGGTCGAGCGTAACAACACCGTCCAAAACCCCGGCCCGATCGTCCGCATTGCCTCCATCTCGAACAACCTCGGGCTACAGCTTTTCCGCGGCGTCGACTACGGCCTGCGCTACACGTTCCGCAACACCCGCACCGGCTCCTATTTTTTCACCGCCGATGTCCAGCAGGTGATCAAAAAGGGTTCAGACGCCGGCACCGGCGCGGGCTTCTTCAACCGCACCGGCCTCGCGTTCGATATCGAGTGGCGCTACAACTACAACCTCGGCTGGAGCTACAAGCAGTGGAGCGCGCGCGTCGCGGTGGATGTCATCGGAAAATTCTACAACGACAACTGGACCGCCCTCGGCTGGGGTGAAAACGTGCTCGCGCTCGTCAACCCCTCCGTGACCTACCGCGGCTTCAAGCGCACCTCGCTCACGCTGGGCGTCACCAATGTCTTCGACACGCGCCCGCCGCCGAACGGTTTCCGCACCCTCGGATTTGACGACCGCATCTACGGCGCGGGTGCCCTCGGCATTGCCGGCTACCTGCGCGCCCGGCGCGACTTCTAGGCCGGTCGAGATGGCGGGCGGAAATTCGCGCCCGCTACGGCGGCGCCGGATTCGCCGTTGCTTCTTTTCCGCGCGGGCGGCTGTGTCCGGGTGTCACCACAACCCGGTCGGATTCATTTCCGGCCCGTGACGCCCCTATCCCCCAACACAACCCGCTATGAAAATACCGCTGCTGGCGGCCGCGCGCGCGGCCGCGTGCGCCGGCCTTGTTACGTGCCTTGGCGCGAGTTCACTCGTCGCGCAGCAGGCACCCGCCGTCCCCACCCCGACCACCGTATCCTCTGCGCCCGCGACCTTGGAGAAATTCGAGGTCACCGGTTCGCTCATCAAGCGCACCGATGCCGAGGGCCCCTCGCCCGTGCGCTTCATCACGCGCGAGGACATCGACATGTCGGGCATGGACAACCTCACCGACATCATGCGCGACATCCCCGAGGCCACCAACCTCGGCATCAACGAGGGCAGCACGGTCGGGGCCGCGCGCGGCGTCACCGCGATCGACCTGCGCTTCCTCGGGGCCAACAACACCCTCATTCTCGTCGATGGCCGCCGCCAGGCACCCAACGGCATCTCGAGCGGCGGCACCGTCTTCGTCGATCTCAACCGCATCCCGACCTCGATGGTCGAGCGCGTGGAGCTGCTCAAGGACGGCGCCTCCGCGATCTACGGCTCCGATGCCACCGCCGGCGTCATCAACATCATCACGCGCCAGAACTTTGTCGGTGCCGAGATCAACGCGCGCTATGGAAATTATTTCAAGACCGATGGCGGCGAATTGTCCGTCTCGCTCTTCGGCGGCACGCGGGCCGGCAAGGCGCGCGTCAACGTCAACTTCAGCTACAGTTCCCGCCATGCCAACGCCGCGAGCGACCAGCCGTTCTCCGCCAACGCCGACCAGACCGAGCGCTGGCGCGCCTACGATGCCGTGAAATACGCGAACTCCCTCCGTCCCACCGCCACGGCCGTCAGCTCCTTTGACGGCCGCTCCGGCACCGGCCCCTACGCCACCGTCGGCGTGCCGACCGTCGCCCAGCTCACCGATCCGAAGAACGGGCTCACCGCGGCCGCGATCGTCAATCCGCTCACGGGCACGACCGCCGCGTTTCTGCCCGGCACCGGCGGCACGAATGCGGGCACGCTGGGCAGCTCGGGGAATTTCGCCTCGGTGCCGCGCGGCAACAACCCGGCCCGGCCCACCGCCGCGCAGTTTGTCACCCGCGACTATCCCGCAGGCGAGTTCAGCAACTCCTACAATTTCCAGCCCTTCGTCTGGAATGTCCCCGCGCGCCGCACTCGCAGCCTGAGCACGGGCTTCGCCTACCAGCTCACGAAGACGATCGAGTTCGACGCCAGCATCAGCGCCACGCGCATCAACTCTGAGATCCACCTTGCGCCTTCTCCCATTTCTACTTCGGGCGACAACAACATCATCGTGCCCGCGGGCAACTACTACAATCCGTTCGGCATCCCGCTCGCATTCACCTACCGCCCGCTCGAGGTTGGCCCCCGCATCGCCCACATCGCCAGCAAATCGCTGGGCTACCGCGCCGGCATCCACGGCACGCTGCGTCAACGCTTCGACTGGGATGTCGCCTGGGCCTACACGAAAAACGAGTCGAGCGACCGCACCACCAACGCCCTCAGCGAAAGCCGCGTGCGTGCCGCCCTCGCGAAAACCACGCCCGATGCGCTCAACATTTTCGGCGGCCCCACGTTCAAGAACGACCCCGCCACGCTCAACAGCATCAAGGTCATCTCCGGGCAGAACGGCTCCGCCGACACCTTGATCCTCGACGGCCGCCTCACCACCATGGAACTCGTCGCGCTCCCGTGGGGCAAGATCGGCGGCTCGCTCGGCGCGCAGCACCGCTCCGAACATTTCGACACCGCCAACGACGCGCTCTCCACCACGCTCGACGACATCATCGGCCAGGTTCGCCTCGCCGATCCGACCAAGGCCGCGCGCACCGTCGACTCAGCCTCGGCCGAGCTGCGCATCCCCCTCGCGAAGGAGGGACATTTCCGCTTTGTCCACACGCTCGAGCTCAACGGCGCCGCGCGCTTCGAGAAATTCAGCGATGGCTACGACAGCGGCGTGAAGCCCTTCGCCGGGCTGCGCTTCCGGCCGTTCCGCAGCCTGCTGCTGCGCGGGAGCTATAGCGAAACGTTCCGCTCGCCCACGCTCCCGCAGCTCTACGGCGGCGTGCGCGAGGCGCTGAGCAGCAGCCTGCCCGACCTCCGCCGCCCGCAGGCGCTCACCGGCGATCCCGTGGACGCCAGCACCTATCAGCGCCTCGTCCGCACCGCCGGCAACCGCCAGCTCAAACCCGAGGATGGCGTCACGAAGCAGGCCGGTTTCGTGTTCGATGTGCCCGGCAAATGGCTCAAGGGCCTCTCGCTCGATTTCACCCACGGTATCATCGAACAGAAGAATCTCATCACCTCCGGCCTCGGCACCACGTTCATCCGCCAGAACGAACTCACCAGCACCGGCGACCTCGTCATCCGCGATCCGCAATCGGAAACTTACACCAACAACACGCCCAATAACATCAACGTCCTTTCCGGCCCCGCCGGCCTCACCACGCCCGTCGCACCCGGCCAGACCGTCACCGTGCCCGGCCGCATCCGCTTCATCACCGATTCCGCCGTGAATCTCGCGCAGCAGATGGTGCGCTACTACGACTACGGCCTGCGCTACCGCGTGCGCACCGCTGAATATGGCAGCTTCAATGTCTCCAGCACCTGGACCTACATGGGGTTCTATGCGTCGCGCCGTTTTCAAAACGCTGCCGTGGTCAGCAGCGTCGGCCGCAGCCTCCCGCGCTACCGCAGCCAGTCCTCGATCGCGTGGCAGCGCCAGACTTGGGGCGCGAATCTCGGCATGACCTACATCCACCGCTACCGCGATTTTCGCCGCGACGGTTGGGAGGTTGGCCGCTACTACACGTTCTCCGGCGCGGTGAGCTACGCCTTTCCGAAAACCTCGAAACTCGGCGACACGCGCGTGACGCTCGGGCTGGAAAACATCCTCGACCGCGAACCGCCGCTCGACAATTTTAACGCCGGCTACCACCAGGGCCTCGTCGGCCGCCCCGGCGGCCGCTTCGGTTATCTGAGCGTGCGCCGGGCGTTCTGAGGTTGGCGCAGGGCGCGTGTCTGGCACGCGTCGTCCGCCGTTTTTCTTGCGCGGCTGCGACACCTGCACCCCGTTTTCGGCGACGGACACCGCCACGCCACCCGCGCCGGTCGCGCGTTTCCTCGGGGACGTCGATCGTTAGGAGGCGGTCCATGGTCTTTCGTTTTGGCTGTTCAAACGCCTTTACCGTAGGTCA